>JAEYOU010000252.1 GCA_023411405.1 Pseudomonadota bacterium
CGCGCCGGGGGGACTTTCGCCGCGGCGTCTGGCTGGTCTCGATGAGTACCTGCTGCACCCCCAGAATCGATCACAGCCGGCTCACGGCCGCCACTCATTTCGATCGATCCTCTCAGGGCGAGCGGATGATCTGGAGACGTGGGGTTCGGATGCCCGCCCTTCGACAGGCTCAGGGCGAGCGGATGATCTGGAGACGCGGGGTTCGGATGCTCGGCCTTCGGGAATTGCCCGGGCTTCGCCCTCGCCCCGTCGGCGGGCAGAGCCCGCCTCCTCCGGCTCAGGGCGAGCGGAAGGGCTCGCGAGCCTGTACCGCACCTCGCGGCGGGCGGCGGTGATGGAGCGGCGGGAGGCCGAGCTCGAGGCGGAGACGGACCGCTGGGCGATGCTCGAGCGGGTGGCAGATGCGGGCGCGCCGGAGATCGACTTCGACGCGCTCACCTCCGCGGCGGAGATCGACGCCCGGCTCCGCGAGCTGGCGCGTTTGCAGGAGGGCTGGGACGAGATCGTCGGGTACTGCGCCCACATCGTCCAGCGGAGCCGCGTCCACCTCCTGCTCGGGTTCGCGACGTTTCGCCAGTACGTCGAGGAGCGCCTCGGGCTGCCGGCCCGGGCGGTCGAGCAGCGCGCGGCGCTCGAGGGCCGGATGTGGGAGAGCCCGGCGCTCCGCGAGGCGCGGCGGCAGAACCTCTCGTACGAGAAGCTCCGGGCGCTGGCCCACCTGCCGGAGAGGGAGCTCGCCTCGTGGGTCCAGCGGGCGCGGACCATCACCTGCATCGCGCTCCGGCGCGCGCTCCAGGCGGAGCAGGAACGGCAGATGCGGGCGCGGCAGCGGCTCTGCGCGCCGGCGCCGATGCGCGTCGCGTGCCTCCTCGCCGAGGCCATCCGCTCCGTGCGCGCCCGCGTCGGGCGGCCCCTGCCCGACGGCACGTGCCTCGCCATCGTCGCGGCGCACTTCCTCCGGGTGCACGGGCTCCCGACGAAGCCCAGGACCTCGTCGCAGCGGGCGCGCGCGCGGGACGGCTGGCACTGCACGGTGCCGGGGTGCAGCCGCGCTGCGACCCACTCGCATCACCTCGTGTTCCGGTCTCACGGCGGCGACCGGACGGCGCTGGCGAACCAGACGGGCGTCTGCACCTTCCATCACCTGCGTTGCATCCACGAGGGCTACCTGCGCGTGTACGGCACGGCTCCGGACGGGCTGAAGTGGTTCCTCGGCGGGAAGCGGTGGACGGGGATCGCGCAGGAGGAGCCGGTCGCGTGAGTCGCACCCTGTGGGGTTCGTCGCCCGAGCGCCGATGAGCGGGCAGGGTCGCGGGAGTCGAGCTAGGAGAACGACCCCCACCCCCGGAGGACCGCACCATGGCGAAGCTCACCATCACGACCTTCCTGACGCTCGACGGCATCATGCAGGGCCCGGGCGCGCCGCACGAGGACCGGAGCGGCGGGTTCGAGCGCGGCGGCTGGTTCGTGCCGTTCGTGGACGAGGACTTCGGCGCGTTCATCTCCGGCGTCTTCGACCGCGCGGGCGCGTTCCTGCTCGGGCGCGGCACCTGGCAGATCTTCGCGAGCTGGTGGCCCAAGCAGACCGACCCGCAGGATCCGGTCGCGTCGAAGCTCAACGGCCTCCCGAAGCACGTCGCGACGCGGACGCTGGACAAGGTCGAGTGGGCGGGCAGCCGGATCGTGCGCGACGTCGTCCGCGAGGTGCCGCGCCTCAAGGAGGAGACGAAGGGCGAGCTGCAGGTGCACGGGAGCCCGGGGCTCGCGCAGACGCTCCTCCAGGCGGGGCTCGTCGACGAGCTCAACCTCGTCCTGTGCCCGGTCACGCTGGGAGGACCGGGGAAGCGGCTCTTCGGGACCGGCACGGTGCCGACGGCGTTCGAGGTCGTGAGCGCGCGGCCGACGGGCAAGGGCCTCGTGCTCGCCACCTACCGGCGGGCGGGGGCGCCGACCTTCGGGACGATCGGCGAGTAGCGGCCGGGTCCGCCGACCCCGTCAGTACTCGAACCCGCTCCCGCCGATGAACTCCCGCAGGATCGACGTCGGCGGGACGTGGTCGGGGTAGATCGACACGAACCGATCGACGAGGTGCCGCAGCCGGATGGCGGTGGGGTAGGCGGGGTGCTCCGCGGGGACCTCGAGGAGGTACCGCTCCGCGAACACCTTGAGCACGGCGGGCTCGTAGATGAGCGCGGAGTCGAAGATCGCGTCGGCCTCGCCCTGGTACGGGAAGATGTGGATCCGCTCGCCGGCCTGGACCGAGGGCCACCGGAGGATGTTGTCGGCCGCGGAGTAGCCGCGCGTGTGCCGGTCGCGGACGATCCGGCGGAGGAGCCGGAGGTCGGTGGCCGAGACGCGCGAGAGGCGGTCGAGCGGGAGCGTCGTCGCGGGGTGGATGAAGACGCGGAAGAGCTCGCCGGCCCGGGGCAGCGCGCCGAGGAGCGCGGGGTTGAGGCCGTGGATGCCCTCGAGCATCAGCACGTCGCCGGGGCGGAGCCGGATGATCGGGCCGCCGGCGGGGTGCGAGAGGCCGGTGAGGAAGTCGTAGCGGGCGGTCTTCACCTCCTCGCCCGCGAGCAGGCGCCGCACGTGGTCCTGGAGGAGCGCGAGGTCGATCGCCTCCAGCGCCTCGAAGTCCCACTCGCCCTTCGCGTCGCGCGGGGTCTTCTCGCGGTCCACGTAGTAGTTGTCGAGGCCGATGCCGACCGGGTTCACGCCGTTGATCTGGAGCTGGACGGTGAGCCGCTTGATGAACGTCGTCTTGCCGGAGGACGACGGGCCGGCGATGGAGATGATCCGGATCCGCGCGCGCTCGGCCGCGACCTCGTCGGCGATGACGCCGATCTGCTTCTCGTGGAACCCCTCGGCGACGCGGATGAGCTGCGCGACCTGGCCGGTGATGCACTGGTCGCAGAAGGCGCCGACGCTGTCGACGCCCATCGCGGCGAGCCAGCGCTGGTGGTCCATGAGCATGGCGCCTTGCCGCGGGTGGACGTGGCTGGACCCCGCCGCCGGAACCTCGAGGACGCGCGGATCGCGATCGCCCAGCTCGAGCCAGAGCCCGTCGCGGTCGGCCTCGAGCCGGAAGCCGCGCAGCGCGCCCGTGGACGGGAGGAAGGGGCCGGTGGCGATCGCGTAGACCTCGCCGCAGGAGACGAGCCGGATCGTGGCGAGCCGGCGGAGGCGGAGGAGGAGCACCGCGTCCCGCCACCCGCGATCCTGGAACCAGCGGATCGCCTCGTCGATGGGCCAGTTCTCGCCGCGGATCGGCGCGTCTGTCGCGCGGATCCGCTCCATCGCCTCGGCGAGCCGCGCGGCGAGCGCGGGGAGCTCCGCGGGGCCGCACCCCGGGACCTCGACCGCCTGGCGGAGGCCGCGCGACGGGCCGAGCCGGATCGGGAGCTCCGGGGCGGCCTGGTGCGCCGCCTCGAGCAGGAGGAGCCCCATCGACTGCGCGAAGATCTGCCGCCCCTCCCAGTGCGAGAGCCGGAGCGGCGCGACGGTGGTGTCCGTGAAGATCGGGGTCGAGAGCGCCACCGGCTTCTGCCCGAGCAGGCCGGCCACCACGAGGTCGCCGTCGAGCTCGGCGGGGAGGAGATCCAGCACCCGCGTCCCGGTCCGGATCGTGCGCTCCTGCCCGAGCACCTGCACGGTGATCTCCTCGGCCCGGGGCAGCGTGCGGCCGCGGAGCACGAGGTCCATCTCGCCGGTGAGCTGACCGAGCTCCTCCTGGAGGACGTGCACGAGGCCGATCGCCAGCGCGGCCGCGAGCGGCGGGTCCTCGCGCTCGATCGCCGTCCAGGCGGCGGCCGACAGCCGGGCGGCGGTGAGGCCGCCCACGGACGTGATCACCTCGCCGCGGTGCCGCCCGCCCGCGGCGGCGAGCTCGCCGAACACGTCACCCGGGCCGAGGCGGCGGAGGGCGGTGTGCTCGCGCCGGCAGGTGGCCTCGCCGGAGAGGATGAGGAAGAGGTGCTTGCCGGCGTCGGCGTCGCCGTGGAGGCGGGTGCGGGGTGGGACCACCACCTGCTCCGTGCGCGCGAGGAAGCGGGCGTGGAGGGCGGGATCGAGGCGGGCGAGGAGGGGGCTGCGGGCGAGCACGTCCTCACAGGATACGCAAGAACATGCACTTGAGGTAGCGCGTCTCCGGCACCCCGAGCAGCACGGGGTGGTCGCGGCCCGCACCCCGCCGCTCCAGGACCTGCACGCGGCGGCCGGCGTCCATGGCGGCGTCGAGGACCAGCTCCTCGAGCATCGCCTCGCCGAGGTGATAGCTGCACGAGCTGGTGACGAGGACGCCGCCGGGCTTGAGCACCTGCATTGCCCGCAGGTTGATCTCCTTGTAGCCGCGCCGCGCGGCCGGGATCGCGTCGCGGTTCTTGGCGAACGCGGGCGGATCGAGCACCACGAGGTCGAACGCGGGCGGCTCCTCGGCGCGGTCGCGCAAGTAGTCGAAGGCGTTCGCCTCCACGACGGAGAGGTTCGCGGCGCGGTTCCGGGCGGCGTTCTCGCGCAGGAGCGCCGCCGCGACGGGCTGCATCTCCACGGCGGTCACCTCCTCGGCGCGCCGGGCGAGCTGGAGCGCGAAGCCGCCCGCGTAGCTGAAGCAGTCGAGGCACTTGCCGGCGGCGTAGTCGCCGGCGCGGAGGTGGTTCTCGCGCTGGTCGAGGAACGCGCCGGTCTTCTGGCCCCCGAGCACGTCGAGGGCCATGCGCACCTCGCCCTCGCGGAGCTCGAGGCCCGCCGGGACCTCGCCGCGGAGGACGCCCTTCACCTGCGCGAGCCCCTCGAGCTCGCGCACCCGCACGTCGTTCCGCTCCACCACGGCGGCGAGCGGGAGCGCGCCGGCGAGGAGCTCGGCGAGGAACGCCTTGCGCCGCTCCATCGCGGGCACGAGCGTCTGGAGCACGGCGACCGGCCCGTACCGGTCCACGACCAGCCCGGGCAGGAGATCGCCCTCGCCGTGCACGAGCCGGACGAACGGCTCGTCGCCGAAGGCCCGGGCCCGGAGCTCCAGCGCCCGGGAGAGCCGCGCCGCGAAGAACCCCTCGTCCACGGGCTCCTCCTCGAGCGTCACGACCCGGAGCGCGATCTGCGAGCGGCTCGACCAGAAGGCCTTGGCGAGGAACCGCCCGCGGCCGTCCACGAGGGCGACGACGTCGCCGGAGGCGAGCTCCGCCGGCGCCTGCTCGACGTCGCTCCGGTAGATCCAGAGGTGCCCTCCGCGGAGCCGCTCGGCGCCCTTGCGCGAGACCTTGACCTTTCGCTCGTCCATGGTCCGGGGGTTGGTACCCGACCCGGGCGCGCCGCGCCAGTCCGTTTCCAGCGCGGCGGCGTTATGACAGCGCCATGGCACGCCCCACCGTCCTCGTCCTCGGCGCCGGGGCCGCCGGCCTCGCCGCCGCGCGGGAGCTGCGGCGCGCAGGGCTCGCCCCGCTCG
>JAEYOU010000392.1 GCA_023411405.1 Pseudomonadota bacterium
GTCCCTCGGCCGCGATCAGGTCGCGCCCCCGTCCGTGCGGCACCCCGGCGTCCGGCGGGTCCTCCGCCACCTCCGCCAGGCCCCGCCCGACGCGGACTCCTCGCTGGCGGCGCTCGCCGCGGTGGCCGGGCTCTCGACGGGGCGTTTCATGCACGCGTTCACGGCCTCGGTGGGCATCCCGCTGCGGCCTTACCTCCGCTGGCTCAAGCTCGAGCGCGCCGGCGCCGCCCTCGCCGCCGGCGCGTCGCTCGGCGAGGCCGCGTACGGCGCGGGGTTCGCCGACGCCGCCCACATGACGCGCACGTTCCGTCGCATGTTCGGCGTGACGCCGTCCGAGGCGCTCCGTCGTAGCCAGTCCGTTCAAGACCGCCCGGGGCCGGCGAAGTAGCCTTCGCAGCATGACACCGTTCCTCGTGCTGCTGGCCTCGTTCCTGCTGTTCCGTGGGCTCCTCTCCCGCCTCGTTCCCCCGCTCCGGAGCCACGTGACCGCGCTCCGGTGGGCGCTCGCCGTCATGTTCCTCCTCACCGCGTCGGCGCACTTCGGGGCCCGGCGACCCGATCTCGTGCGGATGGTCCCCCCGATCTTCCCGGACCCGGAGCTCCTCGTGACGCTCACCGGGCTGGCCGAGGTCCTTGGCGCCGTGGGCCTCCTCCTCCCCCGCGTGGCGCCGTGGGCGGCGGGTGGACTCGCGCTCCTGCTCCTCGCGATGTTCCCGGCGAACGTGCACGCCGCGCGCGAGGGGCTCCAGATCGGCGGCGCGCCGGTCACGCCGCTCGTGCCGCGCCTGGCGCTGCAGGTCGGCTTCCTCGCCGCGGTCCTCTGGGCGGGGTTCGCGCCGCGCCGGGCCGGCAAGGGGCGGCCGGCCCTGCTGCGTAAGAGCCCCGGAGCCGGCCGGTGATCGGGCTGCGGTCCGGAATGTCGGACCGGCGGGCCATGCTCTCGTCAGAGCGGAGGTGAGGCATGGAGGGAACCGCGAACATCCAGCCGAGGGGGGCGCCAGCACGCATCCGGTACTGCGTCGTCCCCGGGTGCAGCCACCGCGCGCGCCGGACCTACGCGGTACTCTGCAGCGTCGGCGAGGGGACCGCGCCCGCGTTGAACGAGATCGAGATCTGCCCCGTCCACCACGCCTGCCTGCGCAAGGGCTACCTGCGGGTGCGGGGCCGCGCCCCGGACGGGCTCGTCTGGAAGCTCGAGAACGGGGAGCGGTTCACCGGCGGAGCGTGACGAGACCCGCGCTCAGCCGCCCGCGAGCCGCTGGTACACGGCCTCGTAGCCCGCCGCGCTCCGATCCCAGGAGAAGTCGAGCGCCATCCCGCGCTTCATCATCGCCGTCCACGCGGCGCGGTCGCGGTACACCTCGAGCGCCCGCAGGAGCGCGCCCCACAGCGCGCGCGGGTGGTACTCCCGGAACTTGAACCCGGTGCCGCGGTCCTTTCCGTCGTAGTCCTCGACCGTGTCCTCGAGCCCACCCACGGCGCGGACCACCGGCACGGTCCCGTAGCGGAGCGAGTACAGCTGGTTGAGCCCGCACGGCTCGAACCGCGAGGGCATGAGGAAGACGTCGGCGCCGGCCTCGATGCGGTGGGCGAGCCCCTCGTCGAAGCCGATGCGCGCGGCGACCTTTTGCGGGTGATCGCGGGACGCGCGGACGAAGACGCTCTCGAGCCGCCGCTCCCCGCTCCCGAGCACCGCGAGCTGGACGTCGAGGGTGGCGAGCCGGGGGAGCACCGCGGCGGCGAGGTCGATCCCCTTCTGCTCCGCCAGCCGGCCCACCATGCCGACGAGCGGTACGTCCGGCCGGACGGGCAGCTTGAGCTCCCGCTGGAGCGCGGCCTTGCACTCCGCCTTGCCCTCGAGCGCGGCGGCGGAGTAGCGGGCCGGGAGGTGGACGTCGCGCGAGGGATCCCACTCCTCCACGTCGATGCCGTTCAGGATGCCCGTGACGTCCCGCGCCCGGTGTCGGAGGACGCCGTCGAGCTGCGCGCCGCCCTCGGGCGTCAGGATCTCGCGCGCGTAGTTGGGGGAGACGGTGGTGATCGCGTCCGCGGCGGTGAGCCCCGCCTTCATGAAGGAGAGGTGGTCGAAGAACTCCATCACGTCCCAGCGGAAGGCGCTCCAGGGGAGGCCGAGCGCGGGCACGACCTCCTTCGGGAAGACGCCCTGGTAGGCGAGGTTGTGGATGGTGAAGACCGAGCGCGCGCGCGCGAGCGCCGGATCCTGCCCGTGCTCCTGGCGGAGGAGGAACGGGAGGAGCCCTGTCTGCCAGTCGTTCCCGTGCACGATCCGCGGGCGGAGCCCGAGCGCGCCGGGCACCGCCAGGGCCGCCCGGCAGAGGTACGCGAACCGCTCGGCGTTGTCGCCGTAGTCGCCGTGCGCGTCGCCGTAGAGGCCGCGGCGCGAGCCGAAGTACCCGTCGTGCTCCACGAAGTGGTACGCGACGCCGCCGGCGCGGGTGAGCCAGAGCGTGGTCGCCTCGCCGCGCACCCGCACCGCGGCGTGGAGCGGCTGGAAGCCCTCGCGGACGTCGATGGTGTAGTGGCGCGGGCTCACGACGGCCACGGCGTGGCCGCGCCGCGCGAGCGCGCGCGGCAGGGCGCCGGCGACGTCGCCGAGGCCCCCGGTCTTCGACCAGGGCGCGACCTCGGGTGAGACGAACAGGATCTCCATGGCCGCCCTCGACTACGCGTTCATCTTGCGCAGGAGCTCCGCCGCCTCCTCGGGCGGGACCGGGTTGATGTGCGCACCCGAGCCCCACTCGAACCCGGCCACGTGCGTGAGCGCCGGCATGATCTCGATGTGCCAGTGGTAGCTCGGGGTCGGGGCGTCGCGGAGCGGGTTCGAGTGCACCATGAAGTTGTACGGCGGGTTCCCCAGCGCCGTCGAGAGGCGCCGCAGCGTCGACCCGAGCGCCTGGGCGCAGGTCGCCAGCCGCTCGCGCGGCTCCGCCTCGAAGATCGACTCGTGCCGGCGCGGGACGATCCAGGTCTCGAACGGGCTCCGCGGCGCCCAGGGCGCGAGCACGACGAAGTCGTCGTTCTCGTGGACGAGCCGCGTCCGGTCCTTCCGCTCCTGGCCGACGATGTCGCAGTAGATGCAGCGCTCCTTGAGCTCGAAGTGCCGGCGCGCGCCCTCGAGCTCGGAGACGACCTGCCGCGGGACGATCGGCAGGGCGATGAGCTGCGAGTGCGCGTGCTCGAGCGAGGCGCCCGCCGACGCCCCGTGGTTCTTGAAGAGGAGGATGTACCGGAACCGCAGGTCGTTGCGGAGGTCGAGGATCCGCGCCTTGAACGCGAGGAGCACGTCGGTGATCTCCGCCGGGCTCTGGGCCTCCAGGGTGCGGGCGTGGTCGGCGGTCTCGATCACCACCTCGTGGGCGCCGACCCCGTTCATCCGGTCGTAGATCCCCTCTGCCTGACGGTCGAGGTCCCCCTCGATCTTGAGCGCCGGGAACCGGTTCGGCACGACGCGCACCTTCCACCCGGGCCCGTTCGCCGCCGCGCCTTGCGCCCGGCCGATCGCGTACACCTCCCGCGGGGTCTTGTCCTCGTGGCCGGGACAGAACGGGCAGACGCCGTCCGGGCGCGCCGCGGGCGGGACGTGGGGGAACTCCGAGGGGCGCTGCGCGCGCTCGGTGGCGATGACCACCCAGCGACCGACGATCGGATCCCTGCGGAGCTCGGGCATCGGAGCCGCCTCCTAAACGGCAGTTCGCGATTCGCGATCACCTGACGGTGCCGCGAATCGCGACAGCCGTTCAGGATGATCGCACGGGGCGTGCCGCCCCGCCCCGCCGGCGGAGCCGTCGGGGGCCCACCCCTGCTGCGCGGGGCCCTGCGCCGTGCTCGC
>JAEYOU010000398.1 GCA_023411405.1 Pseudomonadota bacterium
CCTGCTTCGCTGGGTCCCGCCGCGCTGCGCCGCCGACCTGGAGGAGGGGGAGGAAGGGCGGCTTGCGCGGCACCCAGCGAGGAGGGGCTCCGCCCCTCCCCCGCGCTTCGCGCGGGACCCCCTCCCCGCTGCAAATGTCTCTATTGTAGAGACGCGATGCACGAGTACTCGCTCATCCAGGCGCTGATCGCGCGGGTCGGCGACGAGGCCCGCCGCCGCGGCGCGATCCGCGTGCACGCGATCCGCGTGAGCCTGGGCGCCCTCTCCGGCGTCGAGCCGGACCTGTTCACGAGCGCGTGGGAGCTGGCGCGCGCCGGCACGCCCTGCGCGGAGGCGGAGCTGCGGCTCGCGCGGATCGAGGCCGCCTGGTCGTGCCCGCGGTGCAAGAAGGTCTTCGCCCCCGGCGACGTGCTCCGGTGCGCCGCGTGCCGGGAGCCCGCCGCCCTCAACGACGGGGCGGACGCGTTGACGCTCGACCAGCTCGAGCTGGAGGTGCCCTGATGTGCCGGACCTGCGGCTGCGGTGACCCGGAGCTCGTCCCGGTGGAGCTGCACGAGAAGATCCTGGCGGAGAACGAGAAGACGGCGCGTCACAACCGCGAGCACTTCGTCGGCGCGGGCGTGCTCGCGGTGAACGTGATGGGGAGCCCGGGCTCCGGCAAGACCGCGCTCCTCGAGGCGACCGCGCGGGCCGCCGCGGCGGCCAAGAAGGCCTGGCGCCTCGGCGCCGTCAGCGCCGACCTCGCCACCGATCACGACGCGCGGCGGCTCGCCGCCGCCGGCATCCCCTCCCGCTCCGTCACCACCGGCCAGGCGTGCCACCTCGACGCCGAGCTCGTGCACCGGGCGCTGCACGACTTCCCGTGGCGCGAGGCCGACGTCTTCTTCATCGAGAACGTCGGGAACCTCGTCTGCCCGGCGATCTACGACCTCGGCCAGGCGGCGAACGTCGCGGTGCTCTCCGTGACCGAGGGCGAGGACAAGCCGCTCAAGTATCCGGTGATGTTCCAGGCGGTGGACCTCGTCGTCGTGACGAAGGTCGATCTCGTCCCCCACCTCGACGTGGACCTCGCGAAGCTGCACGACGCGCTCGCGCGCGTCATGCCCGCGCCGCGGGCGATCGAGCTCTCCGCGAGGACCGGCAAGGGCGTGGACGCCTGGATCGCCTGGCTCGAGGAGCAGCGGGCACCGTTCGCGGGGGCGAAGCACGGGCACGGACACGGGCATGGGCACGGGTGACGCGCGGAGTCGAGCCCCTCCCTTGACGCACCGTGCCGACCCCGGCGCCGTGATACCCATCGGGTTTCCCCCACACTGCGGGTGACGCCGCCGTACGAAGGGCGTAGTCGTGGTTCCTTCACCCGCCGTCCCTGGGAGGCCCCATGACCTCGTTCGTCCGGTTCCTCGCCGCCGCGCTCCTGGCGTCCGCGCTCGTCGCCTGCGGAGGCCCCGAAGAGCTCGCTGCCTCCGAAGCCTCGAGCGACCTCGTCGGCGCGCCGTGCGCATCCACCGCCCAGTGCGGCGCGGGGGAGGTGTGCACGACGGAGGACGGCGTCTGCAACGCGCCGCCGGGCTGCAGGCCGGGCATGGCCTGCCCCGCGGTCTGCTACGGCACGTGCCGGCTCAAGATCCGGCCGCCCGCACCGAACCGTTGCCGCACGAACGCGGATTGCCGGACCTTCTCGGACTACTGCGTCGGGTGCAACTGCCGGGCGCTCTCCGTCTGCCAGCCGGACCCGAAGTGCCCGACGCCGGGCGTGCAGTGCTTCGTCGATCCCTGCCACGGCAAGGAGGCGTACTGCGACGCCGGCGCGTGCGCCCTCCGCCCCGCCCGCCAGCCCTGCCCGATCGAGAAGTGCGGGCCTCCGCTCGGCGCGCCGAACTACATCTGCCCCGACGGAGAGACCGTCGCCGGCCCGACCGATCGCTGCCTCCTGGAGCCGAGCGGGAGGTGCGCGTGGGAGGTGGTGTCCTGCCCGAACCGGACGATCTGCACGAGGTACTGAGGCTCGGTCGCCCCGGCCCGCTCGCCCCTGGACAGGCTCAGGGCGAGCGGGCTCCGAGGCTCAGAACGCCAGCAGGGTCGACACCTCGACCTGGCTCGCGCGGGTGGTCTCGTCGTCGTTGGTCTCCGTCACGTAGCGCGTGAGCTCGACGCCGGCGCGCCACCGGGACGTGAGGTTGACGATGGCCCCGCCGGAGAGCTGGAGGTTGCGCTTCACGGCGGTGGCGCCGATGAAGTCCTCGTCGACGATCTCGACGCCCGCGCCGGCGAGGAGCAGGAGCCCCTTCACCGGGGTGACCTGGAGCTGCCCCCAGCCGCCCTTGGTCGGGACGGACTTCACCGAGGTGAGGTCGGGGCTCGTGCCCGCCGTCGCGACGCCCGGGGCGATCGAGCTCTCCACGTCCAGGTTCTCGCCCACGAACGCGCCGCCCACGAGCGTCACGGGACCGGCGTCGACCTTGACGTCGAGGGCGGCCGCCTGCGTCTTCACCGTCTCGTCGGAGTCGTCGGCGAGGATCCACTTCTCCTGCCCGTACTTCGCGCCGACGCCCAGCTCCACCTTCACCGGCGACGCGCCGCGGAGCAGGAAGGCCAGCCGCGCCTCGGCGTGGGGCAGGACCGCGCGGTAGCCGGGGTTCGGCGAGAGGGTGTTCTTGTCGTACGGGCTGAGCGCGGCCACCGCCCAGCCGACGGCGACGTCCTTCCCGATCTCACCGGACAGCCGGAGCTGCGGCGCGCGCCGGTGGAGGTACCCCGCGCCGCTGAACCGCGGCGTGGCGAGGTGCGAGAGCGACGCGGCGCCGACCAGCCCGTGAAAGACGTCGTTGCTCTGGCCGGCGAGGACCGTGAGGTTCCCGAGGTCCTTCCAGGTCGCGGTCACGTACGCGTGGCGCAGGCGCAGGAGCGGCATGGACTCGTCCGGGCTGGACCCGCCCGCGTACCCGCCGCCGAAGTCCACCTCCACGAACCCCTTGAGGACGGGGTTCCCGAGCAACCCGCCGCCGCTCGGCACGTTCGCCCCGAAGCGGAACCGGCTCTGCCGCACGGAGAAGCCTGCCGCCTTCTCCTCCTCGTCACCGGCGGCCGTGCGCGGGAAGTCCGAGGCGTTGAACGAGCCGGCGTTCCACCACGAGTTGAGGAGGAGCCACCCGCCGAACTCGAACGCCACGGCCGGCGGCTTGGCCGGTGCGGCGGCCGCGGCGGGCGGCGCGGCTTCGGGCTTCGCCTCGGCGGCCTGCACCTCCGGCTTCTCGGCCGGCTTGTCGGCCGTCTGCGCCGAGGCTGCGAACGGCGCGAGGAGCGGGAGCAGCATCGCGATGGCGGTCGTGCGGATCGTCACGGGATCACCTCTCGAGTGGGTGCGCGGGGGCGACCGCGCGTTCGGCAAGGCGCTCGGAGCGGGAGGACGTCCCGTCCCTCCCGGGGAGCATACCAAGCCGGGACGCAGCGTCGGGTGCGACTTTGCGGACAGTACGGACGGCGCGGCGCGTCACGTTGAGTGCGCCCGCGCTGAGCGTGTGGGTGCGCCTCCGCCGTGGGCGGTTCCCTGGAGGCAGCGTACGGGCGTGAGGGCCCCGGAGCTACGGCCCGCGCCGCCCGTGCTCCGCGATCATCTCCGCGAGCCGCGCGAGCGCCTTGTCGAGCTGCTCCATCGAGGGCCCGAACGAGAACCGCACGTACGACCGGAACCGCGAGGCGTGCCGGGCGCGGCGCTTGCCCGGGTTCACGTCGAAGAACTCGCCGGGCACGACGATCACCTTCTTCTGGAGCGCGGTCCGGAAGAACCCCATGCCCTCGTTCAGCGGCGGGGGCAGGCCCTGGACGTTGCCCCAGCAGTAGAAGGTGCCGTCCGGCGCGCGGTCGAAGCGGACGCCGAGCGCCTCGAGGCCGCGCAGCATCCGGCGCCGCTTCTCGCCGAAGACCTGGTGGATGGCCTCGGTCTCGCCGCGCACCGTGGCGTCCGCGAGGAGCGGGATGGCGGCCCGCTGGAGCGGCTTCGAGCCGCCGCCGTCGAGGAAGGACCCCGCGCTCGCCACCGCGTCGACGACCGCGCGCGGCGCGACCGTCCAGGTCATGCGCCAGCCCGGGTACCGCCAGTTCTTGGTGAAGCCGTCGAAGAGGACGACGGGATCCCGATCCACGTCCTCGACGTAGCGCGCCGCGCTCTCCACCGGCAGCCGGCCCGGCACGCCCGTCCACACGTAGTGCGAGTAGAACTCGTCGAGGAGGAAGGCGCAGTCGAGCTCGCGGGAGAGCTCCACCCAGCGCGCGAGCTCCTCGCCCTGCACGAGCTTGCCGGTCGGGTTGCACGGGTTCGAGAGGAGGACCGCCGAGAGGCCGCGCCCCGTCACCTCGCGCCGGAGGTCCTCCACCGTGAAGGCGTAGCCGCGCTCGCCCTCGAGCAGGATGGGGATGGGCGTGAACGTCCGGAAGAGATCGAGCAGCTCCTCGTAGGCGGTGTAGTCGGGCAGGAAGTGGCCGAGGTTCACCTGGCCGAGGCTCGCCACCGCGCGCGTGAGCGAGGTGCGGCCTCCGCCGCTCACGGACACGTTCTCGGCCGTGTACTGCGAGGGGAGCCCGCGCCGGTACAGCCGGTTGTAGAGCCCGGCGATCTCCTCGCGGAGCTCCCAGATGCCCTGGACCGGCGCGTACTCCTGGTCGTCGACCTCGATCGGCACCGCGTGCACGCGGGGCGGCGCGCCGGGCAGGGGCCCGGTCTCGGGCATGCCCTGGCCCAGGTTGCACCAGTCGAGGTCGGTGGTCTTGAAGCCGAGGCGGGTGGCCTCGGTGGTGGTGAAGATGACCCCGGTGCGGGGTACCGAACGGAAGGCGGAGAGCTTGCCGGGCGTGCCGGTCTCGTCGTTCACGGTCTGTCGAGCCTAGCACGGGCGCGCCGGCTCCGCCGCGGAGCAGGCCTCCGCGGAGCGCGCGTCCTTGCGCACCCGGCGCGGGGGCGCGTCCGCGGGTCGCGGGGCGGAGGCATGGGCGCACAGTATGTACTCCGTGAACGAGCCCGCTCCCGGGCCCGAGCCCGAGAAGCAGCCGGGCGCGGGATCGTTCGCCGGAACGACCTCGGCACGGAGACGATCATGCGGCTCTCGAACCTCGGTGCTCTCGCGGCCGGCGTCGGCGTCGGCGCGGTGGGCCTCACGGTCCTCCACGGCGCGCGGGGGCGGCGGCAGCGGGCGCGAGCGCTGCTCGAGGAGCCGCTGCCCCGCGTGGTGATCGTGGGCGCGGGGTTCGCGGGCCTCACCGCCGCGCGGGAGCTCCGGGACGCCCGGGTGCGGGTGACGGTCGTCGATCGGCGCAACCACCACCTCTTCCAGCCGCTGCTCTATCAGGTGGCCACCGCGGCGCTCAACCCGGCCGACATCTCGGCGCCCATCCGCCACGTGCTCCGCGGCCAGCTCAACGCTCAGGTGGTGCTGGGCGAGGTGACCGGGTTCGACCTCGTCGCGCGCCGGGTGCGGCTCGCCGACGGCGCCTCGCTCCCGTACGACCACCTCGTGGTCGGCACGGGCGCCACGCACTCCTACTTCGGGCGCGACGACTGGGCCCCGCTCGCGCCCGGCCTCAAGACGGTCGAGGACGCGCTCGAGATCCGCCGGCGCGTGCTGCTCGCCTTCGAGCGCGCCGAGCGCGAGCCGGACCCCTCCGCGCGGAGGGCGCTCCTCACCTTCGTGGTGGTCGGCGCCGGCCCCACCGGCGTCGAGCTCGCGGGCGCGCTCGCCGAGATCGCCCGCCACACCCTGGCGGCCGACTTCCGCCACATCGAGCCGGAGAGCACCCGCGTCGTGCTCCTCGAGGCGCTCCCGGACGTGCTCCCGCCCTACGCCCCGCCGCTCCAGGAGTCCGCCCGCCGCCAGCTCGAGCGGCTCGGCGTCGAGGTGCGCACCGGCGCCAAGGTGACCGCAATCGACGGCGCGGGGGTCACCGCCGGCCGCGAGCGGATCCCTTCACGGACGGTGCTGTGGGGCGCGGGCGTCTCCGCGTCGCCGCTGGGGCGCCTGCTGGGCGTGAAGGTCGATCGCGCCGGGCGCGTCGAGGTGCTCCCGGAGCTCACCGTCCCCGGTCACCCCGAGGTCGCGGTCGTGGGCGACCTCGCCGCGATCCGCCAGGAGGACGGGAGCCTCGTCCCGGGGGTCGCGCCGGCCGCGATCCAGGCCGGACGCCACGCCGCGCGCAACGTGAAGCGCGCCCTCGACGGCGAGCCGCCGCTGCCCTTCCGCTACGTGGACAAGGGCATGCTCGCCACCATCGGCCGGGCCGCGGGCGTCGCCGACGTCAGGGGCCTGCGGTTCTCCGGCTTCACCGCCTGGCTCCTCTGGCTGTTCGTCCACGTCTTCTTCCTCATCGGGTTCCGCAACCGCGTGGCGGTGATCCTCCAGTGGGCCTGGTCGTACCTGACCTGGCGCCGCGGCGCGCGGCTCATCACCGACACCGCGGAGCAGTGGAGGTTCATCGCGGAGCGGGGCGCCGCCGTCCCGCCCGACGCGGGGCCGCTGCCGGATCGGCGCGACCCCGAGCAGGCCGCGTCCCCCTGATGCGGTGCCCGCGCGAGCCGAGTCCTTCACCGCTCGTGCTTCGACAGGCTCAGCACGAGCGGACGGGATGAAGCCTCGCCCGCGCCGGTGTACGCTCGTCCCCGATGACCAGCCTCGACGCCTACCTCTACGGCATGACGGTCGTCTCCACGATCCACCGGCTCTCCGGAGCGCTGGACCCGGACGGCTACGGCGAGATCGCCGAGACCTTCGTCTGCCCCGGCGGCGAGGCGATGAACGCGGCCATGCTCCTCTCCGGCCTCGGGGTCACGACGGCGCTCGGCGGCCCGCACTGGGGGACGGAGACGCGCGAGGTGCTGGGGCGGTACGCGAAGCGGTACGGCATCGACGTGGGCGGGGTGATGCTCGACGACGGCTACCCCGGCGTCCGCGACGTGGTCCTCGTCCACGGGCGGCACCGGGCGGTGCTGGGCTGGTTCGGGCGATACTTCACGGAAGGTGCCAGGCGCTGGGGCGACCCCGACGCGGAGGCGATCGCCCGCGCGCAGGTGGTGGCGGTGGACCCGTTCTTCGGCGATGCCTCGGTCGAGGCGGCGCGGCTCGCGGCGGCGGCCGGCAGGCCGTACGTGACGATCGACTGTCCGTACGACGGCACGCTCCACGCCGGCGCCGCGGCCACGGTGGTGGCGCGCGAGTACCGGACCCAGCAGTACCCGGGCGTCCCCGACGCGGAGCTGCTCGAGCGCTACACCAGCCGCGGCAAGGGGCTCACCGTCTTCACGTCGGGGCGGGAGGACCTCCGGTTCGCGCGCCCCGGCGTGCTCCCCGAGGCGCTGCCCGTCTTCCCGGTCGAGGTGCGGAGCACGCTCGGCGCGGGCGACACGTTCCGGGCCGGCGTGGTCTACGGGATCTTGCGCCGGCTCCCCGACCGCGAGCTCGTCCGGTTCGCCGCCGCGCTCGCAGCGGTCGTGTGCAAGCGGATGCCGATCGCGGACCACGTGCCGAGCCTGGCGGAGGTGGAGGAGTTCTTGCGGGGGTGAGGAGCGGTTGTCAGTT
Source organism: Pseudomonadota bacterium (assembly GCA_023411405.1). GTDB lineage: Bacteria > Myxococcota > Myxococcia > Myxococcales > Anaeromyxobacteraceae > Anaeromyxobacter. Next base: position 7,566 of record JAEYOU010000398.1, read on the forward strand.
GTCAGTTGTCAGTTGTCAGTGATCAGTCTTCAGCTGACCACTGACTACTGACCCCCGCCCAGCGCCCCTGCGATCCGCTCGCGCACTGCGTCCCGCAGCTTCGAGGCGTCCTCGAGCTTGAAGCCGGCCGAGGCGACCGGCTCGAGCATCCGCGCCGTCCCGCGGCAGGGCCGGACCCAGGGGCTGCCCTTCGGGTAGCCGGCCGCGGTCCCGGTGACGGCGATCGGCAGCACCGGCACGCCCGCCTCGATCGCCAGCCGGAACGCCCCGGACTTGAAGCCGCCGAGCGCGCCCGTCCGGCTGCGCGTCCCCTCGGGGAAGATCATCACGCTCATGCCGCGGGCGAGGTACTCCTTGGCCTTGCGCAGCGCCGCCGAGCCGCTCTCCGCGTCGCCGCGCCGGACCGGGATGTCCCCGGAGAGGAGGAACATCCAGCCGATCCACGGGAGCTTGAAGAGCGACTCCTTCGCCATCCACTTCATCTCCCGGGGCACGCGCGAGATGAGGAGGATGTCGAGCATCGACTGGTGGTTCGCGATCACCACGTACGGCCCCTTCCCCGGCCAGGCGCCCTCGAGCCGGAGCCGCCAGGTGAGGAAGCAGGCGGAGATCGCCACGGCCATGAGGCGCAGGAAGCGCCCCGGGACGGTGCGGTTCCGGTCGAACGGCCAGGTCACGAGGAGCAGGAGCGCCTCGATGGGGAGGGCAACGAGGATGACGACGGCGGAGCCCAGGTACCCCAGGGCGGCGGCGGGAGCGTGCAGGTTCACGGGCGCGGATGATACACAGCTGTGCCCCCGCGCGGGCCGGCAACAGAGGGGCGAAGCCCCTGGCGCGGCCGCCCGGCAGCCCCCACAATCGGTACGTGCCCGAGCTCCCCGACCTCGAGGTCTACGTGGAGGCGCTGGCCGCGCGGGTGCTGCGCCAGCCCCTCCAGCGCGTCCGCGTGACCAACCCGTTCCTGCTCCGCTCGGCGGATCCGCCGCTCGCGGAGGCCGAGGGCCGGCAGGTCGTGGCGGTGCGGCGGCTCGGCAAGCGCGTGGTGCTGGCGCTCGACGGCGAGCTGTTCGTCTCGATCCACCTCATGATCGCCGGGCGCCTGCACTGGAAGGAGCCGGGCGCGCGGCCTCCGGGCCGCGTCGGGCTCGCCGCGTTCGACTTCCCCCCGGGCACGCTCGTCCTGACCGAAGCCGGCACGAAGCGAAGGGCCGCCCTCCACCTCGTGCGCGGGGAGACCGCGCTGCGCGCCCTCGACAAGGGCGGGGTGGAGCCGCTCGAGACCGACCTCCCGACCTTCGCCTCCGCGCTCCGCCGCGAGAACCACACCCTGAAGCGCTCGATGACCGACCCCGGGGTCTTCGCCGGGATCGGCAACGCCTACTCGGACGAGATCCTCCACCGCGCCCGGCTCTCGCCGGTGAAGCTGACGCAGCGCCTCGACGACGCGGAGCTCGCGCGCCTCTTCGACGCGACCCGGGCCGTGCTCGTCGAGTGGACCGAGCGCCTCCGGCGCGAGGCCGGCGCCTCGTTCCCGGAGGGCGTCACCGCCTTCCGCCCGGAGATGGCGGTTCACGGAAAGTACCGGCAGCCTTGCCCGGTGTGCGGGACCGCCGTCCAGCGGATCGTGCGGGCGGAGAACGAGGTGGACTACTGCCCGCGCTGTCAGACCGACGGGCAGATCCTCTCCGACCGCTCGCTCGCGCGGCTGCTGAAGGACGACTGGCCGCGGACGATCGACGAGCTCGAGAAGAACCCGGCGCTCGGCGCGCGCCCGGCGCCGCAGAAGGCGGCCAGTGCCGCGAAGCCCGCGAAGCCCGCGCGGCGCGCGTCGACACGGCGGTGACGCGGTCAGTGCGTGAGCGTCCAGGTGATGGCGAGGACGCGATCGCAGCGGGCGAGCGCCGGCGCGATCGCCTCCGCCGTGACCACGCCGAACGCCTCCGCGACGCGCAGTCCGGCGACGACCTCGTCGGCGCTGCCGGCGGCGACGCGCCAGAGGTGGAGCCGATCCCGACCCTGTCGGCGGCGGCCTTCCTGGAGGTTCAACGCGACGGACGCAGCCGCACGGCGGAGCTGCCGGGCGAGATCGGGATCGTGCTGCGAGATGGTGGCGAGGGGAGCGACGAGGTTCCGGATGGCATCGAGCGCGAGGTCGAAGGCTTCGAAGGACATGATGGGGCGACTCCTTCCGGCTGGGGTTCGCCCTCCCCCCGGCGCAGGTCCCGTGACAGCCCGAGAGAGGCTCAGCGCGCCCGCTCGCGGGCTGGCGCGGGACGTGCGCCGTCCCAGGCAACCCCAGCCGAAAGGAGGCGCCAGCACGCGAAGCGTCGCCGTCGCCGTCGCCGTCGCCGCTGCCGCTGCCGCTGCCGTCGCCGTTGCCGTCGCCGCTGCCCTCGCCGCTGCCGTCGCCGCTGCCGTCGCCGCTGCCCTTCGACTCCGCAGCCGCTTCGCGGCTGCTACTCTCAGGGCGAACGGACAATGATCGACCACTCTCCGCTCGCCCTTCGACAGGCTCAGGGCGAGCGGGATTCACAGCCTGCATTCCTCTACTCGGCCACGGCCACGGCTTCGGCTTCGGCTTCGGCGACGGCTTCGGCGACGGCTTCGGCGACGGCGACGGCGACGGCGACGGCGGCGGCGGCGGCGGCGGCGGCGTCAACGGGCACCAGCCCGTCGATGCCAGCACCCCTCACCGCATGTGCTCCCACCGACCCCACGCCCGCCGGCCGCGCACACTGGCGCACTGAAACCCGCATGGCTCAGGCAAAATAGCGACGTCCGCCCGGAAGCCGGGCCGTAGCTCCTCGGTTGTTGTCCGCGAGACCCAACCGAGGCGCCTGGGGAGGAGAGCGGAAGAGCTCCCAGGGGAGGCGCCCCTCGAACCGCGAGGAGCGCGCCTGTGCAGCGTCCCAGTCCACGTACGTCCGCCACCCGCCTGCCCGCCCGCCTGCTGTCCGTCGTCGCTGCGCTGGTGCTCGCCCCGGCCGCCGCGCAGGGCGCGCAGGTCTGGGCGGCGAGCTCGCTCGAGAAGATCCGGCCCGCGACGCCGGCGCGCACGACCCGTGACGTCTCGATCTCCGCCGCCCGCAACGAGCACGAGGCCTTCCAGATCGTCGTCACCGGTCCGGCCACCGGCGTCCGCGCCACGGCCGCGGACCTCGTCGGGCCGGCGAGCCTGTCCGACATCCGGCTCTTCCGCGCGGCGCTGATCAACCTGCGCAACCCCTCCGCCCTCGACGGCGGCACGGGCTGGTGGCCCGACGCCCTCGTGCCGGACGTGGACGAGCTCGTCGGCGAGCGGCGGAACGCGTTCCCGTTCGACGTGCCCGCCGGCGAGAGCCGGGCGATCTGGGTCGAGGTGCACGTGCCGGCGACCGCGCCCGCCGGCACGTACGAGGGCAGCGTACGCGTCACCTGGAGCGGCGGCGAGGCGACGGTGCCGGTCGCGCTCCGCGTGTGGCCCTTCACGCTGCCCTCGACGGCCTCGCTCAAGAGCGCCTTCGGCTTCTCGTGGGGCGGCATCCCCGGCGCGCACGGACTCTCCGCCGGCGACGCGTTCTCGCGCCTCCGGGCTCGCTACGGCGAGCTCGGCCTCTCGCACCGCGTGAGCCTCTCCAAGGTGGACGTCGGCGTCTTCACGCCCGAGCACATGGGCCAGTGGTTCGGCCCGGCCCTCGACGGCACCGCGCCGGGCGACCTCGCGGGCGCGAAGCTGACGGCCTTCGAGCTCATCGGCAACGCGAACGACTGGGCCCGGTACTTCGCCGGCCGCGGCTGGACGGACCGCCTCTTCCAGTACACCTGCGACGAGCCCCCGCTCACTTGCCAGTGGTCGGACATCCCGAACCGCGCCCGTGTCGCGCGCGCCGCGAGCCCCGCCATCCGCACCCTCGTCACCACCACGCTCCAGGAGGCCGAGGAGCACGGCGTCGCGGACGACATCGACATCATGGTGCCGGTGGTGAACTTCATGCATGACCGCTCCGGCCGCTTCGCGGGGAGCCAGCGCACGAAGTACGACGGCTTCCTGGCCGGGTCGCCGCGGCGGGAGCTGTGGACCTACCAGAGCTGCATGAGCCACGACTGCGGCGGCACCGTGGACTTCGGCAACCCCACCGCGACCGATCGTTACTACACCGGGTGGCCGAGCTACATGATCGACGCCTCGGCGGTCCGGAACCGCGCGATGCAGTGGATCGCGTTCCAGCTCCGCGTCACCGGCGAGCTCTACTACGAGACGGTCATGGCCTACTCCCACGACCCGTGGAACAACCAGTGGGACTTCAGCGGAAACGGCGACGGCACGCTCTTCTACCCGGGCACGCCGGCGAAGATCGGCGGCGCGACGCACGTCCCGGTGGCGTCGATCCGGCTGAAGCAGATCCGCGAGGGCATGGAGGACTACGAGTACCTGAAGCTCGTCTCCGACCTCGGCGACGCCCGCCTCGCCCGCGAGATCGCGGCGGCGCTCTTCCCGGCGCCGTACGAGACCGAGGTCGCGCCGGCGCGGCTCCTGGACGCGCGGGCCAAGCTCGCGCGACGGATCGTCGAGCTCGGCGGCGGGACGGATCCCGGCCCGGGGACGAACCCCGGGGGGGACCCCGGCCCGGGCCCGGTCATCCCCCCGACAACGCCGGACGGCATGCCGGTCGGCGCGGGCGGCTGCTCCAGCGGCGCCGGGGGCCTGGGCGGCCTCCTCGCGCTCCTCGCCCCCGCGGCGCTGGTGCTCCGGCGGCGGGCGTCCCGGCGCGGCTAGAGGCTCACTCTCAGCGAGACCCCGACGTCCACGAGCGGCGCGCCGGTGGGGAGCCCGCTCCCGCCGGCCTCCGCGACCGCGGCCACGTCCTCGGGGAGCGTGAGCCGGAACTCGCCGCCCTTCGGTCCGAAGTGGCCAGCGACGAAGGTCTCCACCGAGAGGTACGTGAGGACGCGGACCGACGCGTCGAACCGGGCGACCCAGGTCCGATCGGAGAGGTTGCCGAGCGCGGAGAGCATCAGGGTGGTGTCGTTCCAGCGCCCGGGCTGCGGGAGGAGGAGGTTCACCGCGGCGTAGTGCTTGCCGAGGTAGAACGCCCGGAACGCGCCCGGATCCTGCTGCACGAGGACCGGCTGGCCGCCGGAGACGCCGAGCCGCGGCGCGCCGAAGAGGAGGAACGGGTAGACCTCGGGGTCGTCGTAGCCGAGGTCGTTGTAGAAGTACTCCGCCCCGACCGTGAGCGCGTCCTGGTCGGAGTACTTCCACGCCCAGGTCCCGCCTGCCACCACCTGCGGCGTGAGGCGCCGCAGGTCCTCGCGCCGCCAGTCGAGCGGGCCCGGGCCGCTCCGGCGCCAGCGCGGCCCGTCGCCGCCCGAGCGGAGCGCGGCCTCGGCGTACAGGTCGAAGTCGCCCAGGCCGGTCGAGAGGTCCACGCCGTAGCGCGGGTGGTGCCCGCCCTGCGCGACCGCGTCGAGCCCGAGCTCGGCGGGGCCGAGCACCAGCTCCGCCCGCCCGCCGCCGCCCAGCCGCCCGAGCCGGTTCGTGGGGTCCGCGCCGTCCCCGGAGAGATCCTCGAGCACGCCGAGGGCGTAGAAGTTCCAGCCGCGCCGCTCCCAGGGGACGTGCAGCCGGACCAGCGTCGTGCCGGTCCGGACGTCGAAGGTGGCGAGCGGATCTCGCTTCACCGGGTGGAGGTAGTCGGTCGGGTTCCAGAACCGCCCCACGCCCCACTTCACGTGCTGGCGGCCTGCGGTGACGAAGGCGCGCTGCGCGACGTCGAACTTCACCCAGAGCTGATCGAGCACGACGCCGGGGTTGTCGCGCGTCGGGGCCTCGAGCCCGACGAGGCTCGTCCCGGGCGCCGCGCCCTCCGCGGCGAGGGTCGGGTCGTAGCTCATCCGGCCCAGCACGAACCCGCGCACGCGGTCGTTGGGCCGCGTGTCGAGGTAGACGTCGAGGAGGTTGGGCGACGAGAACGGCCAGTCGTCGGGCGGAGCGTCCTCGACCGCGGCGACCTGGGCGCGGAGCTGGAGCTGGCCGCCGACGTCGAGCCAGTCCTCCCGGTCGCGCGGGATGAGCGCCCCGCGCGGCGGCGGCGTCGCCTGGGGCGCGCTCTCGGAGCCGAACAGCTCGGCCTCGGTCTCGGCG
>JAEYOU010000418.1 GCA_023411405.1 Pseudomonadota bacterium
CGCCGATCCTGGTGCTGGGCCATACGCCGGCGAGCGACGCCGCGCGGGTGGTGACGCAGCGCCTCGAGCCCGCCGTGGGCGGGCCGGAGCTCGTCGAGGCGCTGTCCTCGGTGGCCCGCGCGCGCGGCGCGGAGGTCCCCGTGCACCTGGAGCTCGAGACCGGCTTCGGCCGCCACGGCCTCCTCCCCGACGCGGCCGTGCTGCTGGCGGAGCGCGCCCGCGCGCTGCCGGGGATCCGGGTCCGCGCGCTCTTCACGCACTTCGCCACGGCCGACGAGGACGAGCAGGAGTTCACCCACGGCCAGTACGAGATCCTGGCCGAAATCGCGCGCCGGCTGCCCTGGATCGGCGAGCGCCACTGCTCCGCCTCGGCGAGCGTGCTCCGCCGGCCCTGGGCCGAGGGCGGCAGGCCGCTCGCGCTCGAGGCCGTCCGCGTCGGCATCTCGCTGTACGGCTACCGGCCCGGCGCGGGCTGCGGGCCGGACGCCGACCTGCGCCCGGTCCTCTCGCTCCGCAGCCGCGTGGCGCGCGTGGCCGACCTCGCGCCCGGCGGCGCGGTGGGCTACGGCCGGACCTGGATCGCGCGGCGGCCCTCCCGCATCGCGCTCGTGATGGCCGGGTACGCCGACGGGTACCGGCGCTCTCTCGGGAACCAGGCGCACGCCGTGGTGCGCGGGCGGCGCGCGCCCGTCGTCGGGCGGGTGTCGATGGACATGATCGTCCTCGACGTGACCGACGTCCCCGGGGTGACCCCCGGCGACGTCGCCACCCTGCTCGGGGCCGACGGCCCGGAGCGAGTGGACGCGGACGAGCTGGCCGGCCTCGCCGGGACGATCTCGTACGAGCTCCTCGCCGGCATCTCCGCGCGCGTGCCGCGGCTCTACCTGCGCGGGGGCGACGTCGTGGAGACGTCCACGCTCAACGAGAGGGCGCCGCGGCCGACCTGATCGGGAGCCTCACACCGCCTCCAGCCACCCGAACGCGTCCGGCGCCTCTCCGCGCTGGATGGCGGTGAGCTCCTCGCGGAGCGCGAGGCTCACGCGGGCCGGCGGGAGCCGGAGCGACTCCTCCTCCCACGCGAGCTCGCCGATCGGCGAGACGACCGCGGCCGTGCCGGTCCCGAACAGCTCCTCGAGCCGGCCGGCCCGGTGCGCGGCGGCGAGCTCGTCGAGCGCGACCGGTCGCTCCTCGACGGGCAGGCCGCGCCGGCGGGCCAGGGTGAGCACCGAGTCCCGGGTCACGCCGGCGAGGATGGTCCCGCCGAGCGGCGGGGTGACGAGCGTGCCCCCGAGGCGCGCGAAGAAGTTCATGGTCCCGATCTCCTCGACCCAGCGCCGCTCCGCGGCGTCGAGCCAGAGCACCTGATCGAACCCTCGCGCCTTCGCCTCCTCGGCCGGCAGCAGGCTCGCGACGTAGTTGGCGGCGGTCTTCGCAGCCCCGATCCCGCCGGGCGCGGCCCGCGCGCGGGTCCGCTCGGCCCAGATACGCAGCGGCTGCTCGCCCGTGAAGTACGCCCCCACGGGCGACAGGAACACCAGCAGCGTGTAGCTGTGCGCGGCGCGCACCCCCAGGAACGGCTCGGAGGCGAAGAGGAGCGGGCGCACGTAGAACGCGGTCCCCGGCGCGCGCGGCATCCAGTCGGCGTCCTCGCGGACGAGGGCGCGGACGCCGGCGAGGAGCAGCTCGGGCTCGATCGCGGGCATCGCCAACCGCCGGGCGCTCCGGGCGAACCGCTCCGCGTGGGCGCGCGGCCGGAACAGCGCCAGCCCGCCGCCCGGCCGGCGGAAGACCTTGAGCCCCTCGAAGATCGACTGTCCGTAGTGGAGGGCGGACACGGCCGGATCGACCGAGAGCGCCGCGTACGGCACGACGCCCGCGCCGTGCCAGCCGGCCTCGGCGGTCCAGTCGGCGCGGAACAGGTGATCGGTGAAGTGGCGGCCGAACCCGAGCGCGCCGTCGGCGGGGCGCGGCCGGGGGTCGCGCGTGCGCTGGACGGGGATGGTGGTCATGTCTGCTTCCTCCCGCGCGGCCCGTGTGCGAGAGTGCGCGCGCGGGGCCGGCATCGGTCAAGCTCGTTGACTCATGAAACCGCAGCCCACGGGAAACGTCAACATGGTTGACCAACGCGACGGCGCGCTCGACGACGCGCAGGAGCTCCTCTTCTTCGCCTTCCGGAACCTGACATCGGAGCCCGATCGGGTGCTGGCCGAGCGCCGCCTCTCCCGCGTCCACCACCGCATCCTCTACTTCGTGCGGCGGAACCCGGGCCTCGGCCCGGGGGACCTCCTCCGCATCCTGCGCGTCTCGAAGCAGGCCCTGGCACGCCCGCTCCGCGAGCTCTCCGCCCAGGGACTCCTCGTGGGGGAGGCGGTTCCCGAGAACCGCCGGCGCAAGCGGCTCGCCCTCACGCCTGCCGGCGTCCGCTTCGAGCGTCGCCTCTCGGAGCTGCAGCGCCGCCGCTTCGCCGCGGCCTTCGCGGCGGCGGGGCTCAACGCCGCAGCGGCGTGGCGCGAGGTGATGAAGCTCCTCGGAGCGAGCTGACGGGGCTGCGCGCCTCGCGTGCGCTCCACGTGGGGCCCCTGCGATCCCGTGTGCCGCTCTCCGCTCGCTCGGGGCGACTCTCGGCGCGGTATATTCGGAGGCCCATGTCCGTCACCGTCGAGACCGGCTCCACCCTCACGTTCGACAAGTTCTGGCGCTGGCTGAAGCGCCACCCGAACTGCATCCTCCGCGCCGGCACGCCGGACACGACGCTCTTCGACCAGGACGATCTGCACTGGCACCTCGAGGAGGACGAGGATCGGGTGCCGCTCGTCCAGCTCCTCCGCGGGAAGCAGCTCCTCGGCGAGATCGCCATCGAGGTCCGCGAGGTGCTGTTCGTGCAGGCGATCCCGGAGCCGGGCGGGGAGGCGGGCCACTTCCTGTTCGAGCTGTGGGGCGGGGGAGGCGAGGAGCCCTTCGCCGTCTACCACTTCGCGATGGCGCACGCCCTCGACGAGGACGGCGGCCACCGGTCGCAGCTCAAGCAGTAGCCCGGGTCCCGCGACGGTCCGTGCCCTTGCCCGGAACGTCCCGCGCCCGTATGCTCGCTCCGTGGCCCTGATGCACGCGCGCGCCCGTCGATTTTCGAGCCCCCCGCCCCGGTCCGGGCGCCGGGCGGGCTCGTGCGCGGGTCGCGCGTAGCGAGGCCGCTCCAGCACCACCACCGCACGGACCAGGGACGGGGGGGATTCTCCTCTCGTGAATCCACCTGCGCCCACTCGCTCGTCCTCGAGGTCCGTCCATGTCCCCGAAGCTCCTGTCGAAGGAAGCCCTCGCGCGCGCCCTCGCGCTGCGCGATCTCACCGACCCGTCCCAGGGTCGCCACGCGATGCAGGACCTGCTCCGCGCGCTCACGCAGGCGCTCGGCGGCGCCTGGCGCTGCCCCGTCCGCGTGGAGCGCGCGCCTCCGATCGTCTCCGTCGCCGACAACTACGACCGGCTCCACTACCCTGCGGGCGGCGCCGCGCGGGACGCGCGGTACACCCGCTACGTCACGACGGACACGCTCCTGCGCACCCAGACGTCGGCGATGATCCCCCCGCTCCTCCGCCGCCTCGCCGCGGAGCCCGGCCTGCCGGAGGACGTGCTCCTCGTCTGCCCCGGCCTCGTCTACCGGCGGGACGTCATCGACCGGCTGCACACCGGCGAGCCCCACCAGGTGGACCTCTGGCGCGTCCGCCTCGGCCCGCCGCTCGGCCCCGAGGACCTCGACGCGATGATCGCCGAGGTGACCGCCGCCGTCGCGCCGGGCCGGCGGGTCCGCGTGCTCCCCGCGTCCCACCCCTACACCGAAGGTGGAAGGCAGATCGACGTCGCGGACGGCGACGCGTGGGTGGAGATCGGCGAGTGCGGGCTCGCCCTCCCCGCCCTGCTCCGCGAGTCCGGGCTGCCGGACGGAGCGTCCGGGCTCGCGATGGGGCTGGGGCTCGACCGGCTGCTCATGCTCCGCAAGGGGATGGACGACATCCGGCTGCTCCGCTCCGAGGACCCGCGGGTCGCGGGCCAGCTCCGCGACCTCGCCCGGTACCGCCCCGTCTCGCGCCAGCCGCCGGTCCGGCGCGATCTCTCGGTCGCGGTGCCCGACTCGACCTCCGCCGAGGAGCTGGGCGACCGGGTGCGCGAAGCCCTCGGCCCCCGTGCGCGCGACGTGGAGGCGGTCGAGGTGCTCGACGAGACGCCCGGTGCGCAACTCCCCGCCGCCGCGCGGGCGCGCCTCGGCCTCCGCCCGGGGCAGAAGAACGTGCTCCTCCGCGTGGTGCTCCGCTCCCCGGAGCGCACGTTGACCGACCCCGAGGCGAACGAGCTCCGGGACGCGGTGTACGCGGCCGTGCACGAGGGGAGCGCGTATCAGTGGGCTGTCGGTCCAGGGTGAAGAAGAAGCCGGGTGCGGGACCGGTCTTTCGTCGACGAGCACCCTCCACCCTTCGCTCCTGGTAAGCTCCCCCCGTGCGCTTCCCCGAGTACGACCGGCTCGACGCCCTGGGCCTCGCCGAGCTCCTCGCGCGCGGCGCAGTCAGCGCCGCCGAGGTCCTCGAGGCCGCGCTGGAGCGCGCCGACGTCCGCAACCCTCCGATCAACGCCCTCGTCTCGCGGTTCGACGCCGAGGCGAGGGCCCGCGCCCGCGGCCCGCTCCCCCGCGGCCCCCTCGCGGGCGTGCCGTTCCTGCTCAAGGACCTCGCGACCGCGTGGGCCGGGCATCCCCTCACCGACGGCGCGCGCGTGCTGCGCGACTTCGTGGCCGCCGACGACAGCGGCGTGGTCCAGCGGCTCAAGGCGGCCGGCCTCGTCCTGTTCGGCCAGACGAGCACGCCGGAGTTCGGGATCCGCCCGGTGACGGAGCCACGGCTCCGCGGCCCGTCCCGGAACCCATGGAGCCTCGCGCACACGCCCGGCGGCTCCTCCGGGGGCTCGGGCGCTGCGGTCGCCGCGCGGATCGTGCCCGCAGCCCACGGCAACGACGGCGGCGGCTCCCTCCGCATCCCGGCGTCCTGCTGCGGCATCTTCGCCCTGAAGGCGAGCCGGGGGCGCGTGAGCTGGGGGCCGCTCCAGGGCGCGGTGCTCTCGGGCCTCGCGACCCAGGGGGTCCTCACCCGCTCCGTCCGCGAC
>JAEYOU010000561.1 GCA_023411405.1 Pseudomonadota bacterium
GACCCGCGCCGGCGCCTGCGCCGCGCCCCGGCGGCGGAGGAAGGGGAGCAGGGCGAGGAGGAGCAGCGCGGACAGCGCGCCCGGCTGCCCGGAGCCGCACCCGCCGGACGAGCTGGTCGCGGCGGAGGACTGGTCCAGCGGCAGGGCCGGGTAGCACTGGCCGTTGTTGCAGGCGCCGACCGGGCAGCGGGTCGCGTTGCAGGGGTCGTCCTCGCAGACGCCGTCCCTGCACGTCTGCCGGGGCCCGCAGAGCTTGCTGGTGCAGGCGTCGGCCACGCACACGCCCGCCTTGCAGATCGTGCCCGGCTGGCTGGCGCAGCTGACCCCTGCGCAGGGATCCCGCTCGCAGAAGCCGTCCGCGCCGCACACCTGCCCGCTCGGGCAGGTCACGTACACGCACGACTGGACGCAGTCGCCCGCGCGGCAGAACGTGCCGGACGGACACGCGACGTCGTTGCACGGGTCGGGCACGCAGTTGCCCTGCAGGCAGGCCTGGCCGCTCGCGCAGCCAGCCAGGTAGCACCCGCCGCCCGCGCAGGTGCCGGAGGTGCAGCTCGCGCCCTCACCGCACTCGACGCCCGCGCACGGATCCGTGCACTGCGCGTCGAACGCGCACTGCTGTCCGGGCGCACACGGCGCGGCGCCGCAGTTCGCGAGCTCGCAGCGGCCGGTCGAGAGGTTGCAGGCGAAGCCGCTCCGGCAGTGGTTCTCCACGCCGCACTCGGCCTGGACGCAGACGCCGTTCAGGCAGAGCTGGTCCGGCGCGCACAGCGTCTCCGGGTTCTCGTCGATCGAGCCGTCGCAGTCGTTGTCCTTGGCGTCGCAGAGCTCGGGCGCGGGGTAGACCATGCCCGAGCACTCGCCGAGCACGCCCTCCGCGCAGGCCCGCTCGCCGTCGCGGCAGGTGCTGCCCGGGGTGGGGGCGCCGGTGGGCGATCCGCCGACGCGCGCGATGCCCGGCACGCGGCAGATCCGCGGCTCGGTGCCCAGCGCGGGGCAGGTGATGCACTCCGGCTCCGTGTCGTCGAGCGCGCCGTTGCAGTCGTTGTCGAGGTGGCTCGAGCAGTCGCGCGCGAGCGGCGTCTGCCCGCCCTGGCACTCGCCCCAGCTCCCGTTCACGCACATGCGGCTGCCGGCCCGGCAGATGCCGACGCCGGCCGTGCCCGTCGGCCCGTAGTAGCAGGGCTGGGTCGCGCCGTTCGTGCAGCCGGTGCAGGCGATCGCGCCGGTGCAGGCGACGTCCAGGTTCATCGTCTCTTCGCTGCAGGTCTGCGGCCTGGGGAGGATCTGGCAGTACGCAGGAGCGTTCTCGCGATCGCGCCACGCATCGCCCGGGCAGACCGCGCACTCGCCCCAGACGCCGTTCGTGCACGCGGAGATGCCGGCCTTGCAGGTGCCGCGCGGGTTCCCGGTCGCCGGATCGAGGCTGCTGGCGGGCCCGGTGTAGCAGGAGGTCTGGAGCTGCCCGGAGTTGGTCGTGTTCTCGTCGACCTGCGTGTCGCAGTCGTCGTCGAGGCCGTTGCAGATCTCGGTCGAGGGCAGGACGTCGTTGCGGCACTCCGACATCCCGTAGCTGCCGTCGCCGCGCCGGACGCAGGAGCTGACGCCGTCCTGGCAGGTGCCCACGTTGCGCGTGCTGGGCGGCCCGTCGTAGCAGGCGACGTCGAGGTTCTCGTCGACGAGGCCGTTGCAGTTGTTGTCCCTGCCGTCGCAGGTCTCCGTTGCGGCCGGGGTGCGGAGCGGCCGGCAGTACGGCTCGCCGAGCGCCGTGCAGCTCATGACGCCCTGGGAGCACTCGCCGAGCCCGCCCGTGTTGCAGGCGACGCCCGTCTCCTGGCAGTTCGCGCCGAGGTTGAACAGCGTGTTGAGCACGAGCCGGGAGCCGGCGACCTCGAAGGAACCGTCCGTGCCCGAGTAGCTGTGCCCCCCGAGGTACACCGCCGTCCCGCGACCACCGGTGGGCGGGATCATGGTGAAGATGTCGTAGTTCGGGTCAGCGTCGTAGGTGATGAACCGGGTGACGCCCGTCCGGTAGCCGTTGGCCCGGAAGTTTCCGATCGCGCCGCTGAGCGCGACGAACGTGAAGTCGCCGATCTGCGTCAGCGGGGAGCTGAAGCCGGTCTGGAGCGTCGCCGCCTGCGAGCCGATGTCCTGGCCGTACCGGTTCGTCGGCCACTGGTTGATCCAGAACCCCTCCGGCGCCACGGTCTGGAAGTGCGTGTGCGCGTGGCCCGAGCGGTAGCGGGTGTCCCAGCCGCCGGTTCCGGGATGGTCCGTCCCCCCGTAGCTCGTGGTGTGCTGGTCGCCGAAGACCCCCTCGAAGCTCCCGAGTCCCGAGCACTCGGCGAACACGTCGCCGCCCGCGGCGTGGAAGGATCCGATGGTCGAGAGCGCCTGCGCGACGGTCGTCGCGCCATAGTACCTGTCGCAGGGGCAGCTGAACTCCGTGCAGTCGCTGCACGAGTTGGGCGCGATCCAGTGCGGCACCCAGAGGATCTGGTACCCGTTCTGGTGAAAGCGCGTGGTCCTCCAGTCGCCCGGCGTGGACGGGAGGAAATCCTCCATGACGAGCCGGTCGTAGATCTGCCCGTGGGTCCCGGAGGCCGTCCCCGCGGCGCCGGGGGTGTCGAGGCCCGCGCGCTGGAGATAGCCGCGGATCACGACCTCCGAGTTCTTCGCTCCGGCGCCGTCGCTGCCGATGTCGAGGAGGGCGAGCTTCGGCGGCACCGTCCCGCCGGCGCTCCAGCCGCCCGCCATCGTCTTCGCGACCTCGCCCTGGAACGCCACGTTCGCGACGTGCACGTTCACGTTCTGGAAGGTGGTCCGGTAGGAGTTGAGGACGGTGACCGCGCGGTCGTAGTCCGTCCCGTCGACGACGAACGGGCCGCCGCGGTAGTCGATCTTCGTGGCCGAGGTCGGGGTGGCGGTCGACGCGCCGCCGCCCGCCCAGTCGAAGAGGTACGCCGGCGGGCCGCCGTTGTACTGGATCGAGAGGTCGATGTCGGTGGGCGACGTCTTGGCCGGGTTGATCACCCAGTAGACGGCGATGTTGTTCCGGACGAGCTGGTAGACGAGGCCGTACGCGCGGATGACGTCGCCGTTGTCCTTGGCCTGCGGGCAGCTCGTCGGCGTGTAGCCGCCGCCGCTGGAGGGCCGCAGCGAGTCGAACGAGTGCTGGTAGCACGCGTCCATCGGGATGATGATCGAGCGGCGCGCGAAGGACTTGAGCCCGGGCGCCATGGTGCCGCAGGTCGGGGCGATGAGCAGCGGCACGACGCCCGCGGCGAGGACCACCCGCAGAAGGCCGGTGACGAGCCGACGCCGATCGGTCGGACGGGGAGAGATCATGGTTGCGCTCCTGACCCGAGAGAGTACCACGTTGACCATCCGTGCTCAGAGGGACGCGCGGTCGTTTCCCGAGGTCGCATGCCGGCGTACATCGGAGCGAACGAGCGTTGACGGGCGTACCTCTCCGTGCCATCTCCCCCGCGGTGCCCGATCCGTCCGCGAGCGACGCGACGCCGCTCCCGCCGCCGCCCGATCCGCCGTGGCTCCTCGGCGTCACGTGGGCGCTCGCCATCGCCGGCATCGCGGGGGCGCGGGCCCTACCCGCGTCGTTCCACGGCGGCTGGCTCGACGTCGCGGGCGCGGCGGCGCTGCTCTTCGTGCTCCTCCCGGACCTGCGGCTCCGGCGCCGCGGGGAGTACTGGGACGCCTACGGGCTGCCGCCGTTCGCGCTGCGGGACCGGGAGGCGCGGAGGGCCTGGGGGCGCGGCGCGCTCGCCGGGCTCGCCTCGTGCGCGGTCGTGTTCCCGGTCTTCCTGCTGCTCTTCCTCGGGTGGCACGCGCTCCTCCCACACCTCTCGCCGGACCTCGCGCGGACGATCGCGCCCTACGTGCGCGCGGCGCAGCCGGCGCTGCGCATCCCGGACGGGTTCCCGCTTCAGATCGCCCTGCAGCTCCTCGTCGTGGCGCTGCCGGAGGAGCTGTTTTACCGTGGGTGGATGCAGACCTCGTGGGCGCGCGGCGCGCCCGGGCGCGGGGTTCGCGTCCTCGGCGCACACCTCGGCGCCGGCTTCCTCTGGACGCAGCTCCTCTTCGCGGCCGGGCACCTCGTGAACCCGGCGCCGTGGCGGCTGGCGACGTTCTTCCCCGGGCTCTGGTTCGGCTGGCTGCGCGCGCGGACCGGGAGCGTCGTCGCCGGGGTCGTGGCGCACGCGCTCGCGAACCTGTTCCTGAAGGTGCTCGAGGCGTCGTTCTACCCGTGAACGAGCCCCAGCCCCTGAGCGGCGCAAGCGGCCCGCACGCGGCCATGCGGGCCCCCGCGCACGCGGCTACAATCCGCCGGCGTGCCCGGCACCATCCGCGAGATGCTCGAGGAGCTGGAGGAGAAGATCCTCCACCCGCGCGCCGCCCGCTCGGCGGCGAGCCGCGGCCGCGCGCGGCCGGAGGAGCCCGACGTGGAGCGGCCCTCGTACCAGCGGGACCGGGACCGCATCGTCCACTGCAAGGCGTTCCGCCGGCTCGCCGGGAAGACGCAGGTGTTCCTCGCGCCGCGCGGCGATCACTACCGCACGCGCCTCACCCACACGCTCGAGGTCGCGCAGGTGGGCCGCTCCATCGCCCGCGCGCTCCGGCTCAACGAGATGCTGGTCGAGGCGATGATCATGGGCCACGACCTCGGCCACACGCCGTTCGGCCACGCCGGCGAGCGGCTCCTCGCCGCGGTCGTGCCCGGCGGGTTCCACCACGTCATCCAGTCGCTCCGGGTGGTGGAGGTGCTGGAGAAGGACGGCCGCGGCCTCAACCTCACGGCCGAGGTGCGTGACGGCATCCTCCGGCACACGAAGGGGAAGGGGAACGTCCTGCTCCAGGGGGGGCAGAAGGCGCTGACGCTCGAGGCGGAGATCGTCCGGATCGCGGACATCGTCGCCT
Organism: Pseudomonadota bacterium; assembly: GCA_023411405.1. GTDB lineage: Bacteria > Myxococcota > Myxococcia > Myxococcales > Anaeromyxobacteraceae > Anaeromyxobacter. The sequence goes on from JAEYOU010000561.1 coordinate 4,936, forward strand.
ACGTGAACCACGACCTCGACGACGCGCTGCGCGCGGGCCTGTTCCTCGAGGCCGACCTCCCCGCCGACGTCCGGCGGGCGCTCGGCGCGAGCCGCTCCGAGCGGTTCGCGGCGCTCGTCCACGACGTCATCCGGCACACCGACCTCGACGGGGGCGGCCACGTCCAGATGTCGCCGGAGGTGCACGGGGCGCTGCTCGCCCTGCGCGACTTCCTCTACGCGCGCGTCTACGAGAACCCGGTGGTCCACGACGAGTTCAAGAAGGCGCAGCGCATCCTCCGGGATCTTCACGAATGGTGCATGGAGGATCCGGCGCGGCTCGCCCGGGCCTACGGCGTGACGGCGCGCGAGGGGGAGACCCTCGACCGGGCCGTGACGGACTGGCTGTCGGGCATGACCGACCGGTTCGCGATCGCGACCTGGGAGGAGCTGTTCGTGCCCCGGCCGTGGAACCTGCTGTAGCTCCCCGCGCCCGTCCTCACGCGTTGAGCGGCGCGACCGACACCTGCAGCGTCCGGCCCACGGAGACGACGTTCCCCTCCGGGACCTCGATGAACCCGTTCGGCGCGAGCAGGCGCGACGCGAAGCAGACCGCCTTCACCTGGCGGTGGGGCCGCAGGCGGGGATCGCTCTCCGGCGTCTCGAGCGTGAGGCCGTCGACCGGGCAGGGCACGATCCCCTCCAGGAGCGCGTAATGGAGCGGACCGTTGCGCCGGGTCGCGGCCATCACGCGCCCGTTGGTGGCGACGAAGTTGAGCCGGCCGGGCCGCCCCTCGCCCGCCTCGCGGCTCCAGGTCTCGAGCTGGCGCACCGTCCGCGCGAGCAGGCGCCCGGCGGTCCGGGCGTCGAGGTCGAGGTCGTCGAGCGCGCCCTCGTCCTTCAGGAGCTTCAGGAAGTACATGAAGGCGTGCTCGGAGTCGGTGTCGCCCATGACGTTCCGGCGGAGGAAGTCGGGGAGCGCCGCGACGAGCTGCGGGCGCACGCGGTCGAACGCCTCCACCGTGCCGTCGTGGGCGAAGAGCCACCGGCGGAAGCGGAACGGGTGCGTGTTCTCGTCCTTGGCCTTCCCGACCGTGGCACGGCGCGCGTGCGCGACGAGCGCCTCGGAGTCGATCCGCCCGACCAGATCGGGGAGGGAGAGGAGCGAGGCCGCCCCGGTGGGCCGCTTGCCGAGCAGGACGTTCCCGGCCTGGTAGTGTCCGAAGCCGTAGGCGTCGGGGGGAGCGTCACCGTCCTGCAACGACACGTGCGACCCCAGCCGCGCCACCTGGCACCGGAGGAGGTTGGCATCGCTCTGAAGGATGGCGACCAGCGCGCCCATGGCGTCCTTTCCTGCGTTGCGGTGGAGGCGGAGGTGGGCGTCGGGTGCGCCCACCTCTGCTACAGTAATAACGCCGTACGGGCTCCGGGACACCCCAGCACCCTGGTGCGCCGCACGAGGGAACGCGCGTTTGACACGCCGGCGAGCCAGCGCCTAGGATGACGTAACCCAGCGTAACCGCTGGTCCTCCCGCCCATGAGCGACGACATCGCGGTCGGCATCGATCTTGGTACGAGCTACAGCTGCGTGGCCGCGGCGCAGGAGGACGGCGCCGCGCCCACGGTCCTCCCCAACGAGTGGGGCGAGCGGACCCACGCCTCGGTCGTGTCCTTCCTGGACGACGGGACGGTCCTCGTCGGGAACGACGCGAAGAAAAACATCATCACCAACGCCGAGAACACCATCTACTCGGCGAAGCGCCTCATCGGCCGCTTCTTCTTCTCCGACGAGGTGAAGAAGGCGCAGGCGGTGATGCCGTACCGGATCGTGGAGGGGCCCAACAACTCGGTCCGCCTCGGGGTGCGCGACAAGGTGTTCGCGGTGCCGGAGGTCTCGGCGCTCGTCCTCAAGGAGCTCAAGGCGATCGCCGAGACCGCCCTCGGGTGCGAGGTGAAGAAGGCGGTGGTCACGTGCCCCGCCTACTTCAACGACAACCAGCGCCAGGCGACCAAGGACGCCGGCAAGATCGCCGGCCTCGAGGTGCTCCGCATCATCAACGAGCCGACGGCCGCGGCGCTCGCCTACGGGTTCGGCAGGGACATCTCGCAGAAGATCTGCGTGTACGACCTCGGCGGCGGCACCTTCGACGTCTCCATCCTGGAGATCGGCAAGGACGTCTTCGAGGTGCTCTCCACCGCCGGCGACACCTACCTGGGCGGCGACGACTTCGACGACCGGATCATGACCTGGCTCGCGGACGACTTCCTCGCCCGCCACGGCCTCGACCTCCGGCAGAACAAGTTCTGCCTGCAGATGCTCAAGGAGGCGGGCGAGCGGGCGAAGATCGAGGTGGGCCGCGACGGCGTCGCCGACATCCACGTCCCCGGCGTCTGCCAGTCGCCCGAGGGCGAGGTGCTCGACCTCAAGGCCCGGCTCACCGGCGACCAGTTCAACCGGATGGTGATGGACCTCGTGCAGCGGACGTTCAAGGTCTGCGACGAGGCCCTCCAGTCCGCGCGCCTCACGGCCGGCGACGTGGACGCGGTGATCCTCGTCGGCGGCCCCACGCGCCTGCCGATCATCCGGAACAGCGTCCGCCACTACTTCCAGCGCGACCCAATGACCGGCATCGACCCCGACGAGGTCGTCGCCCAGGGCGCGGCGATCCAGGCGCGCGCGCTGCTCTCGACGCGCGCCGCGGAGTACGGGCAGGCGAGCTACCTGCTCGACGTCACCCCGCTCACCCTGCGAGTCGGCACGGTCGGCGGCTTCACCGAGCCCATCATCGACAAGAACACGCCCATTCCGATCGAGAAGTCGAAGACCTTCACCACGAGCCGCGACGGCCAGGACCGCGTCCGGATCCGGGTCTACCAGGGCGAGAACAACAAGGCCGAGGGGTGCGAGCTGCTGGGCGAGTTCGAGTTCACCGGGTTCCGGATCGGCTACCGGGGCGAGGTGCAGATCCAGGTCACCTTCGAGATCGACTCGAACGGCATCGTCAACGTCTCTGCGACCGACCTCGAGACCGGCCAGAAGACCTCGACCACCATCAATCTCTCCTCCGGCCTCTCCGAGAACGACCTCCAGAAGGCGATCGACGACAACGCCGCGGTCGAGCTCGCGCGCGGCGGGCCGCGGGCGGCCTGAGACATGAAGCGGAGCGAACTCACCCTGGGGCGGGGGGCCCCGGCGAAGCTGGGGGGAGGGGCATAGCCCCCGTTCCTATGGACGCGGCATTCCTCATCGAGGTCGAGACGCTCGCCACGGTCCTCGACCAGCTCGACTACTTCGGCGTGCTCAAGGTCCCGCAGACCGCGACGCCGGGCGAGATCAAGGCCGCGTACTACCGCGAGTCGCGGGCGTACCACCCCGACCGCTACGCCGCCCTCGAGTCGGCCGAGCTCAAGGAGATGATCGGCCGCATCTACCGGCGCGTGAACGAGGCGTACACCGTCCTGCGCGACGACCGGAAGCGGGCCAAGTACCTCGCCGACGTCACCGGCCCCGAGCGGGAGCAGAAGCTGCGCTTCACCGAGCAGGACGAGGCCCAGGTGAAGGAGGCGCAGAAGAAGAAGATCGAGGAGCAGTTCGGCCAGACCCCGAACGGCCGCAAGTTCTACGCCGCCGCGCTCAAGGAGATCGAGGCCGGGCGCTGGGACGCCGCCGAGCGCGCGCTGAAGAGCGCGCTGATGTACGAGGCGGGGAACCAGAAGTTCAAGGAGCAGCTCGCGTTCGTCCAGGCCGAGTGGGACAAGGTCCGGCCGAAGGGCGATTACAGGATAAAGTAGCCGCCGTGCCCCTCGACCTCCTCGTCCTCCTCGTGCTCGCGCTGTTCGCTCTCCACGGGGCGGCGGGCGGCGCGCTGAAGCAGGTCGTGCAGCTCCTCGCCGCCCTCGTCGGCTGGCTCGCCGCCCGGCACCTCGCCGCGCCGGTCGCGGTCGGGCTGGCGCGGATGGGCGGCCTCGCGCGGCCCGCCGCGGTCGCGCTCCTCTTCTTCGGGACGTTCGCGCTCGTCTCGCTCGTCGGCGCCGCCGTGCTGCGCGCGACGTCGATCTCGACGGTGGTGCGCGGGCCGACCGATCGCGGGGCCGGCGCGGTGCTCGGCGGCGTCAAGGGCGGGCTCATCGTCTGGGTGCTGCTCTCCGCGCTCGCCCTCGCCGACCGCGCGCTGCCCGCGCGCCTCGAGGCCATGAGCGCGCGCAGCCAGTACAAGGCGCTCGCCGCGCGCCACAACCTCCTCCACCGCCTCGCCCCCGAGAAGGCGCGGCTCCTCGAGCGGCTCCTCTCGGTGGTGCGCGAGGCGCGGCAGCCGGGCGCCGCGGTCTCCCCCGAGGCGGCGCAGCTCCTCGCCGACCCGCGGATGAAGCGGCTCGCGGAGGCCGGAGCGCAGGTGGATCCGGCCGAGGCCGAGCGGCTGCTCGACGATCCGGTGGTCCGGGATCTCGTCGAGCGGATCCGGGCGCGGGGGGCGGGGGAGTAGGGCGCGGGCGTTCGGGTCGGTCGCGCGCGTCGCGTTCGCGCCGGAGGCGCCCTGAGCTCGGCGAGGCCGTCGTACGTTCACCGCCCTCCGCCCGCCCTCCGCAGCTCCTCCGCCACCGCCTCCACGAACGCGCGCACCTTCGGCAGCGCCGACCGGCCGGGCAGCGAGACGGCATGCACGGGCAGCTCCTCGCACGCGGCCTCGGGGAGGACCTCGACGAGCGTCCCGGCCGCGAGCGGGCGCGCGACCATGAAGTCGCACGCCCAGAGGAGCCCCGCGCCCGCGACGGCGAGCTCGACCAGCGCCTCCGCGCCGTCCACGAGGGCCCTCCGGCCGGGGGCGATCTCGCGCACGGCCCCGCCCTGGCGCAGGCGCCACGGGACCGCGTGGCCGTTCCAGACGGCGGCGAGGCGGTCGTGGTCCTCGAGGTCGTCGAGCGAGCGCGGCCGCCCCCTCCGCCGGAGGTAGGCCGGCGCGCCGCACACGATCATCCGGATCTTCCCCAGGCCCCGCGCGACGAGCGACGAGTCGGCGAGCGCGCCCACCCGGACGGAGAGGTCGATGCCCTCGGCGAGCGGATCGGCCGCGACGTCCCGCAGCGAGAGCTCGACCTGGACCTCGCGGTGCCGGGCCAGGTACCCCGCCAGCGCGGGGGCGACCACGTGGCGGCCGATCACCGTCGGCGCCTCGACCCGGAGCGTCCCCGCGGGCCGCCTCCGGAGGGCCGCGACCGCCTCGTGCGCCTCGCGGAGCTCACGCAGGCCGCCGCGCGCGCGCTCGCAGAACGCGCGCCCTTCGTCCGAGAGGCGCACCGCGCGCGTGGTGCGGTCGAGCAGCCGGACCCCGAGGTCCCGCTCGAGCTGCGCGACGCGGCGGCTGAGCGCCGAGGGGCTGATGCGCAGCCGGCGCGCCGCCCGCGTGAAGCTGCCGAGGTCCGCCGCCTCCAGCAGCGCCTCCATGTTTCCGAGCCGATCCATCCCGTCCTCCGCGATCCGTGCGTCCCGCGCAAGAGTGAGCTTCCGGAGACGAACGCGCATGCGCCGCACGCATCATTAGGCGTCTCTCCGCGCCGGCGCCGCGCTCCCCGCGCGGCCGGCGCGCCCTGGAGGTGACCCATGTCGACCCGGACCCCGGAGAGGGCGAGCGCGCAGACGCTCCAGTACGCGCACGCCACGCTGCTCCTCACCGTCGTGCACCACGTCTACGG
>JAEYOU010000583.1 GCA_023411405.1 Pseudomonadota bacterium
GGTCTGCCGCGTCGCGCCGGGCGCCGCAGCGACGACGGCGCGCCGGCCCGCGAGCAGCGCGTACAGCGCGGGCAGCACGATGAGCGTCAAGAGGGTGGACGTGACGATGCCGCCCATGACAACGACCGCGAGCGGCTTCTGGATGTCCGCCCCGGACCCGGTGGCGTACAGCATCGGGAGGTGGCCGATGAAGCTCGTGAGCGCGGTCATGAGGAGCGGCCGGAACCGCAGGTCGCACCCGTGCTCCACGGTCTCCCGCACGGAGAAGCCCCGGTCGCGCAGCTGCTTGAAGAACGCGACGAGCACCACCCCGTTCTGGACCGCGATGCCCAGGAGGACGATGAACGCCACCGCGGCCGAGACGGAGAGGGGCATCCCGAAGGCGACGACCGCGACGACGCCTCCGACGAGCGCGAAGGGCAGGTTGAGGAGGACCAGCCCGGCGTACGGGAGGGACCCCAGCGCGAGGTAGAGGAGCAAGAAGACCAGGACGAGCGCGACCGGCACGACGAACGTGAGGCGCTTCATCGCGCGCTCCTGGTTCTCGAACTGGCCGCCGAGCCGGAGGTAGTAGCCGGGCGGGAGCTCCTGCTCGATCCCCCGGATGCGCGCCCGCACGTCCTCGACGAAGCCGCCGAGGTCGCGCCCGCGCACGTTCGCTTCGACGACGACCCGCCGCATCCCGTTCTCCCGGCTCACCTGCGCCGGCGCCTCGACCAGGTTTACCCGGGCGAGCTGGGCGAGCGGGACGCGCGCCCCGTCCGGCCCCGGCACGAGCAGGCGGCCGATCTCGTCGACGTCCTTCCGGCTCTCCGCGGGGAAGCGGACCGTCACCGCGAACCGGCGCTGCCCCTCGATGAGCGTGGTCGCCTCGCGGCCGCCGATGGCCGTCTCGATCGTGTCGTTCACGTCGCCGATCCGGATCCCGTGCCGCGCGGCCGCGTCGCGATCGATCTCGAGGTCGTACTGCGGCATCCCCGAGACCTGCTCGACCTTGACGTCGCCCGCGCCGTCGACCCCGCCGACCGCCGCGCCGATCCGGTCGGCGAACCCCTTCAGCACCTCGAGGTCCGGACCGAACACCTTCACGGCCAGGTCGCTCTTCACCCCCGAGATCAGCTCGTTCACCCGCAGCGCGATCGGCTGCGAGAAGGAGTACCGGAGCCCGGGGATGTCGGCGAGCTCCTCCTGGATCGCCTGGATGAGCTCGGTCTTGTCCCGCCCGGTTCCCCACGCCTTGCGCGGCTTGAGCATGACGAACACGTCCGTCTGCTCCGGCCCCATGGGATCCTCGGAGATCTCCGCCCGGCCGGTCTTGGAGACGACCGTCTCCACCTCCGGGAACTCCCGCAGGCGCCGCTCCATGAAGCTCGCCACGTTCACGGAGCCGGCGAGCGAGGCGTTGGGGAGGCGAACCACGTTGATGGCGATCGAGCCCTCGTCGAGCGGCGGCATGAACTCCGTCCCGACGAGCGGGACGAGGCCGGCGGACAGGACGAGCAGGACGAGGCTCACGCCGAGGGTGCGGCGCGGCCGCGCCATCGCCGCGCGGAGGAGCCGGAGGTACCCCGCGTGGAAGCGCCGGACGAAGCGGAACTCCTTCTCGGGAGCCTGCCGGAGCAGGGTCGCCGAGAGGACGGGGACGATCGTCAGCGCCACCGCCAGCGAGACGAGCAGGGCGATGAGCATCGTCGTGGCGAGCGGGGCGAACATCTTCCCCTCGACCCCCTCGAGCGCGTAGAGCGGCACGAGGATCACGGCGATGACCAGGACGGAGAACGCGACCGGGCGGGCGACCTCCCGGACCGCCATGACGATCACGTCGTGCCGCCCGCGCCGGGGGTCGCCGGCGAGGTGCCTGCGGACGTTCTCGACGACGACGATGGAGGCGTCCACGACCATGCCGACGGAGAACGCCAGCCCGCCGAGCGACATGAGGTTCGAGGTGAGCCCCGTCCATCCCATCACGATGAACGAGACGAGGAACGTGAAGGGCAGCGAGAACAGCACCACGACGGCGGTGCGGAGCTCCGCGACGAAGAGGAACAGGATCAGGACGACGAGGATCCCGCCCTCGAGGAGGGCGTCCACGACCGTCTCGATGCACGCCTCGATGAGCGACGTCCGGTCGTAGAAGACGTTGATGCGCGCGCCGGGCGGGAGGGTCCCCTGGGCGTGCTCGATCGCCCGCTTCACCTCGGACACGACGTCCTTGGCGTTGGCGCCCTTCAGCATCACCACCATGCCGGCGACGGCCTCCCCCTCGCCGTCGCGCGTGACGGCGCCGTGGCGCGGCTCGGCGCCGATCACCACGTCCGCGACGTCGCGCAGGTACACGGGGGAGCCGTCGAAGGCGCCCAGGACGATCCCCTCGAGATCCGGGACGTCGCGGAGGAGTCCCACGCCGCGGAGGTAGGTCTGCTCCCAGCCGGACACGAGGACGCCGCCCGCGGCGTTGCCGTTCGAGCGCTCGATCGCCTCCGAGACGTCCTCGATGGTGCGCCGGTACTTGAGGAGGCGCTCCGGATGGACGAGGACCTGGTACTGCTTCACCTCGCCCCCGAAGCTGTTGACCTCGTTCACGCCGGGGATGGGGCGGAGCTGGGGCGCGAGGATCCAGTCCTGGATGGTCCGCAGCTCCATCGGCGAGATGCCTTGCCCCTCGAGCGTGTACTGGAAGATCTCGCCCAGGCCGGTCGAGATCGGGCCCAGCTCCGGCTCGATCCCGGCGGGGAGGTGGTCGCGCGCGCCCGCCAGCCGCTCGAACACGACCTGGCGCGTCCAGTAGGTGTCCGCGCCGTCCTCGAAGACGACCACGACCAGCGAGAGCTCCGCCTTCGACAGCGAGCGCACCTGCAGGACGCGCGGCAGGCCGCGCATCTCCTGCTCGATCGGGAAGCTCACCCGTTGCTCGACGTCGAGCGCCGCCAGGCCGGGCGCCTTGGTGAGGACCATCACCTGCGTGTTCGTCACGTCCGGGAACGCATCGATGGGCAGGCGCGTCCAGGCGACCCAGCCGGCGATCGCGACCGCGGCCGTGATCCCGAGGACGAGGAGCCGGTTCTTGAGCAGCGAGTCGTAGAAGGGCATCCCGGCACCTAGTCCGCGCAGCCCGCGCCCATCTTCGAGCGGAGGACGTCCGACTTCAGGAGGAACGAGCCCTCGGCGGCGAGCGTCTCCCCGCCCGCGAGCCCAGCCTTCACCTCGACCCAGTCGTGCCACCTCCGCCCGACCTCGACGGGCCGGCGCACCCAGTAGTCCGCCCGGTGGTGCACGAACACGAACGAGCGCCCCTCGTCCGAGAGGACCGCGGCGGCCGGGACCGCCAGCGCTTGCTCCTGGCCCGGCAGGAAGACGCGCACGCTGGCGAACATCCCGGCGCGCAGCCTAAAGGCCAGGTTCGGCACCCCGATGCGCACCTTCACGGTGCGGGTCCGCTCGTCCATGGTCGGGCCCACGAAGTCGACGGTCCCCGCGAAGACCGTGTCCGGGAAGGCCTTCACGCGGACCTCGGCCCGGAGCTTCCCGCCGCCCTGGGCCTCGAGGAGCCGGCCGAGCTGGTCCTCGTGCACGTCGGCCCAGACCCACACCGAGGAGACGTCGCCCACGGTGACGATGCTCTCCTCCGGCTTCACGAGCTCGCCGGGCACTGCGTGCATCTCGAGGATGATCCCGTCGGCGGGGGCGCGGACGGCGAGCCCGCCCGCCCGGGCCCGCTGCGCCGAGCGTCCCAGCTCCTCGACGTCGGACCGGTCCACGCCCAGCCGCGTGAGCTTCTCCGCGGCCGCGCGCGAACGGATCTGCGCCGCCTCCAGCGACTGGCGCGCCTCGAGGTACTCCCTCTCCGAGGAGATCTGCTCCTTCCGGAGCTCCTCCTGTCGCGCGGCCGTCGACGCGGCGAGCCGCAGCGAGGCGTGCGCCTCGAGGTACTCGCTCTCCGCCTCGCCGAGGCCGACGCTCTCGAGCTCCACGATCAGCTGTCCGCGGCGCACGCGCTCCCCGAGGCTGGCGTGGACCCGGCGGATCGTCCCCTCGACGCGCGGGGCGACGTGGGTCACGCGGCGCTCGTCGAGCTTCACCTCGCCGGTGAGGGTCACCGGGGCCTCCACGCGGCGGCTCGAGGCGCTCGACCGCTTGAGGAGCCCGCCCTCGAGCAGCTTGGCCGGGACGCGGACGACCCCGACCTCGTACCGGCACTCGTCGCACTCGTGCGTCTTCTTGGCGTGCTCGCAGGTCGCCGCGAAGAGCTCGTCGACCGCGCGATCGAGGTCCGAGCCCTCCGCCGCTCCGTGCGCGTGCCCGTGGTCGTGGCCGTCGGCCTCCGCCCGCGCGGCGGCGGGCGCCTCGGGCCCCTTCGCGTCGGGGTCGTGCGCGCCGTGATCGTGCGCGCCGTGATCGTGCGCCTCCTCCCGCTCCTGCACCCCGTGCGCGCCGGCGCTCGCCGGGGCGCTCTTCGACGCACCGGGCGGAGCGTCTCCACGGCACGCGAGGAGGAGGGTGAGAGGAACTCCGAGGACCAGAGATCTCGAGGACGTCTTCATCATGGCAGCTCCCGGCCGGACAGCAGGATCAGCGCGCCGCACTCCGCGTCGCGGTCGCGCGCGCTCGAAAGGACCTCGCGGCGCGCTTCGAGGAGCACGCGCCGCGCATCGATGACGTCGAGGAGCCCCGTCTCCCCGAGCTGGAACGTCCGTTCCAGGGTGCGGGCGGACGCCTCGGCGCGGGGCAGGATGGCGGTCCGCTGGCGGTCCGCGACCGCCCGGGCGCTGGCGCACGAGGCGGCCGCGCCGGCGAGGAGCGCACC
>JAEYOU010000645.1 GCA_023411405.1 Pseudomonadota bacterium
TCGTCCAGAATCTGGTCGAAAAGAGCGGCTCCTGGTACAGCTACAAGGGCGACCGCATTGGGCAGGGACGTGAAAACGCGCGGCAATTCATGCGCGACAACCCCGAGATCGCCGCCAAGCTCGAAGTCGACTTGCGCGAGCGTTTGGGGCTCGCCGGCGCGCCTCAGGCCGCAAATGGCGGAAACGGCAACAGCCCGGTTCCCCCGCCCGCGGCTGCCACGCGCGGCAAGTAAGAGAGCGGCCGGGCACGCCCCGGCCATATTAACGGCGTAAACCCGGCCGTTCTGCGTCATAATGGCTCCAATTTGCGGCGAACATGCCGCCAGAGGAGGGGCTATCTATGGCAGGACAGTCTGGCGCTCGCGCTGTGCGCGAACTCAACGTTAACCCTGACAAACTGAACCAGTTGATGGAGAAATTCCTCGGCGAGATGGGCGCGGCGATGAACGCCGCACTCGTCCTGATCGGCGAGAAACTCGGCCTGTACAAGGCCATGGCGGGCGCCGGCCCACTGACGGCCGAACAGGTAGCCGAGCGTACCGGCACGGATCCCCGGTACGTGCGCGAGTGGTTGGCAGCGCAGGCGGCCGGCGATTTCGTCACCTACAATCCCGAGACCAGGACGTTCACCCTTCCCGACGAGCAGGCGTTCGCGCTCGCCATCGAGGATAGCCCCGCGTACATCCCCGGAGCGTTTCAAATCATCAGCGCCGTGATGAAAGACGAGCCGAAGATCGCCGATGCGTTCCGGACCGGTGACGGCGTCGGCTGGGACGAGCACGATGCCGCGCTCTTCGAGGGCACCGAGCGGTTCTTCAGGCCCAATTACGCGGCGCACCTGATAAATGACTGGATTCCGGCCCTGGAAGGCGTCACCTCCAAACTCGAGCGCGGTGCGCGCGTTGCCGACGTAGGCTGCGGGCACGGCGCGTCCACGATCCTGATGGCTCAGGCGTACCCTGAATCGCAGTTCGTCGGGTTCGATTATCATGGGCCGTCCGTGGGCTGGGCCCGGCGGGCCGCGAATCGTACCGGGGTGACGAACGCGAAATTCGAAGTGGCCACCGCGGCGGACTTCCACGGCGCCCCCTACGATCTGGTCGCGTTCTTCGACTGCCTGCACGATATGGGTGACCCGATCGGGGCGGCGCGGCACGTCCGCGAAATGCTTAAGCCGGACGGCACCTTTATGATTGTCGAGCCCTTTGCAAACGACCGGCTGGAGAATAACCTGAACCCTATCGGACGGCTCTACTACGCGGCTTCGACCATGATCTGCACGCCCGCATCCCGTGCTCAGGAGGTCGGGCTCTGCCTCGGCGCGCAGGCGGGCGAGGAGCGGATCCGGAAGGTCATCGCCGAGGGCGGCTTCAGCACCTTCCGCCGCGCCACTGACTCGCCGTTCAATATCGTCTACGAAGCGCGTCCCTGACGGCCGCGGCTCGGCGTAAACGCCTCGGGGGCGGATCCCGTCCCCGGGCTTCCGTTTCTCACACGCATCGGCTCGGGGTCCGCGGTGGTAATCTTTGTCAGATGACAAGTCGCCGCGAGTTCGTCCTTGCCTCAGCCGCCGCCGTTGGCGCAAACAATCGCATCCGTGCAGGAGTCATCGGCTCCGGCGGACGCGGCCAGCTCCTCACGGGCGAGTTCAAGGAGATTGGTGTCGAGATCGCCGCCGTCTGCGACGTCTATGAGCCGAACCTGAACGCGGGCCTCAAAGCGGCATCGACAGGCGCGAAGGCGTACACCGACTATCGACGCCTCCTCGAGGACAAGACGCTCGATGCCGTCGTCATTGCCACGCCCGATCACTGGCATTCGCGCATGGCGATCGACGCGGTCGAAGCCGGCAAGGACGTCTATCTCGAGAAACCGATGGCCCATACAATCGAAGAGGGCGCCGCGATCGTCAAGGCGGTCCGCCGCACGAAGCGCGTGGTCCAGGTCGGCACGCAACGCCGAAGCTTCGACGTTTGGATGGAAGGCAAGCAGATCGTGGATGCCGGCAAGCTCGGCAACATACGGCTCGTAAGTTCAATCTGGCTCAACCGGCAGGGCGACTTCCCCGAGCGTAAGCTCGAAGGCAAGCTCGATTGGCAACAGTGGCTCGGCCCCGCCGCGAAACGCGAGCTCGACCCGTTCCGCTTCTTCAACTGGTATTACTTCTTCGATTACTCAGGCGGTCTGCTGGTAGGCCAGGCGGCCCACGTTGTGGATGCCATTCAGTGGTTCATGAATTCGAAATACCCGCTGGCGGTAACATGCTCGGGCGGCAAGCCGAACATCAAGGGCGTTGAAGTTACGGACACGGCCAGCATCCTGATGGAGTATCCCGAGAATTACTTCGCCACGTTCACGCTCGGGTACAAGGCAATGCGGTACCACACCTTCAATGACCAGCTAACCCAGTTCCACGGCGAGCACGTCCGGCTGGACATGGGCCGCGAATCCTACGCCGTCTATCCCGAAACGAGCGCGATGGAACTGAAGCCGGCGGCCGAACAGAAAAAGCCCGGCGCCTTCTGGAAGACCGCGACTACCGCCCACATCCGCAACTTCCTGGAGTGCGTCCAATCGCGCAAAGACCCGAACGCCCCAGTGGAAGCCGGCCAGGCCACGAACATCGTACTGGCGCTGGCCCTGGACTCCCTCCGTTCGGGAAAGCGAATTCAATACAAGCCGTAAGGCGGCCGCCCTCGTCCGCGCGGGCCACCCATGGCCCGCACAGCAGGAACCAATACTTCGGCGGGACGCTGCGCTCCTGCGGACATTGCTGGACGACGGCGTTCAGGGCAGAGGACCACAATGCCCGCACCGCGTCCCATACCGTACGAATTGCGCGCCCTCGCTCTGAAAGTAATCTTCCACGGTCAGCCCGAGCTTCTCCATTACGCGCCGGGAAGCCACGTTCTCGACCGCCGCCACTGAGATTACGTGCTCCAGTCCTACACGGTCTAAGGCATCCCGCAGCGCCACTCGGGCTGCTTCCGTCGCGAATCCCCGGCCCCAGCTCCGCTTCGCGAGCCACCACCCGATCTCGGGGTCGGGTGCATCTCGCCAATAACCCACTCCGCAGAACCCGATCATCTCCCCGCTGGACTTCTCGATCAGCTTCCACCGGCAGAAGCCGCGCTCCGCATACAGCCTCATCTGCCGCTCGACGAATCCAAGGATCTGTTCATCGGTCCAAGGCACGCCGCCCGTGATATAACGCATCACCTCAACGTCCGTCGCGATGGGGCGGAATGCCAGCCAATCGCAGCGTTGCCACACGTCAAGAATCAATC
>JAEYOU010000612.1 GCA_023411405.1 Pseudomonadota bacterium
GGCCACGGTGGCGCGGCGCGCGGGCGACGAGGCGTCGGCGCTGCGCGCCCTCGACGAGGCGTCGGAGCTCGTCGCGACCGCGCGCGCGGCGTTCGACCCGCTCTCCGGTCTTCACCTCGCGCTCCCCCGGGATCCGCGCACCGGCGCGCCGCGGACGCTCGAGGCCTTCGAGGCGGAGCTCGACGGGCTCGAGCGGACGATCGCGCGCCGGCGAGCGGAGACGCCGTGAAACGAATCGGGGCGCCCTCGCGGGCGCCCCGTGGATCCAGCGCGTGCGATCGAACCGCTTACGCGCGCCCGGCGGAGCCGAGCACGCTCTGGTTCTTGGCCTTGTAGATCTCCTTCAGCGCGTCGCGCGCCGGGCCCAGGTACTTGCGGGGATCGAACTCGCCCGGGTTCTTCGCGAAGAGCTCGCGGATGGCGCCGGTCATGGCGAGGCGGCCGTCGGAGTCGATGTTGATCTTGCAGACGGCCGAGGCGGCGGCGCGGCGGAGCTGGGACTCGGGGATGCCGACCGCGTCCTTGAGCTTCCCGCCGAAGGCGTTAATCTGCTTCACCTTCTCGACCGGCACCGAGGAGGCGCCGTGGAGGACGATGGGGAAGCCGGGGATGCGCTTCTCGATCTCCTGGAGGATGTCGAACCGGAGGTCCGGCGGGACGAGCACGCCGTCGGCGGTGCGGGTGCACTGCTCGGGCTTGAACTTGGTCGCGCCGTGCGAGGTGCCGATGGAGATGGCGAGCGAGTCGACGCCCGTCTTCTTCACGAAGTCCTCGACCTGCTCCGGCTGCGTGTAGTGCGAGTGCTCGGAGGAGACGTCGTCCTCGACGCCGGCCAGCACGCCCAGCTCGCCCTCGACGGTGACGTCGTGCTTGTGGGCGTAGTCGACGACCTGCTTCGTGAGCTCGACGTTCTTCTCGTACGGGTGGTGCGAGCCGTCGATCATCACCGAGGAGAAGCCGCTGTCGATGCAGTCCTTGCAGAGCTCGAAGGTGTCGCCGTGGTCGAGGTGGAGGACGATCGGGATCGCGTGGCCGAGCTCCTTGGCGTACTCGACGGCGCCCTGGGCCATGTAGCGGAGCAGGGTCTTGTTCGCGTACTTCCGCGCGCCGGAGGACACCTGGAGGATGACCGGGGACTTGGTCTCGACGCAGGCCTGGATGATGGCCTGGAGCTGCTCCATGTTGTTGAAGTTGTACGCCGGGATCGCGTAGCCGCCCGCGACGGCCTTCTTGAAGAGCTCACGGGTGTTCACGAGCCCGAGATCCTTGTAGCTGATCATGTGCTGCTCCTCGTTCGGTCGGCCTGACGGGCAGGCGGCTGGAGATCGCTTCGCCCTGTGGGAGCTCCGGGCTCGAGCGGTGGGCGAGCCTGACACGTCCGGGGCGCGACCTGCAAGTAGGCGCGGCGCCGCAGTCTTGCCCGGAAAAACCGGTGCTTAGGCCCTGGGAGGGCGGTCGGGCGGCGCCGCCTGCGGGCCGCCGAGGATCCGCTCCGTCGCGACGCCCCAGAGCAGGGCGGCGAGCGCGACGAACGCGATCAGCGGGACGAGCTCGCTCCTGGCCCAGGGGACGACCTCCTCGAGGCTGAACCGGCCCACGAACCGGCGGGACGGACCGGTGAGCTCGGCGAGCGCGAGGAGCATGGCGGTGATCGTGCCGCCGGCGATGAGGCCGGAGCTGAACAGGACCCCGGGGGCGCTCTCCGCCTCGGCCCCGGCCCGCTGGCGCCGCCCGGCGCGGTCCGCGAGCCAGCGGACGATCCCGCCCAGCATGATGGGCGTCGAGGCCGACACCGGGAGGTACACGCCCACGGCGAACGCGAGCGAGGAGACGCCGACGAGCTCGAGGATCACCGAGAGGAAGACGCCGATGAGCACGAGGCCCCACGGCATCCGCTGGGTCATGATCCCGTCGATGATGAACGACATGAGCACGGCCTTGGGCGCGGTGAACTTCTGGTCCACGCGCTCGCCGGTGTCGCGCTGCGCGATCGAGCCGTTGATGCCGGGGTCCTCGAGGTAGCGGATCCGCCCCTCCGCGTCGACGAGGTACTTGCCCTTCGGGACGCCGTCCCGCGGCTCCGCGAGCCGGAGCACGCGGTACGCGGCCGCGTCGCGCTCCGCCTCCGGGCCGCGGAGCCGCTGCGTCTCGGCGAGGGTCGCGGGATCGACGCGGAACGCGGGGTAGTCGCGCCGCGCGTACACGGTCCCGGCGTCGTTCATCCAGAGGAGGACGAGGCCGATGACGAGCGCGGACGAGACGGTGCCGACGAGGATCGCGACCTGCTGCCGCCACGGCGTCGCGCCGACGAGCCACCCGGTCTTCAGGTCCTGCGAGGTGGTGCCGCCGTTCGAGGAGGCGATGCACACGACGCCGGCGATCGAGAGCGCGGCGATCTTGTGCGGCGTGTCCACCCAGCCGAGCGCGAGGAAGACGAGGCTCGTGAGGAGCAGGGTGGCGACGGTCATGCCGGACACGGGGTTCGAGGAGCTGCCGATCTCGCCGGTGAGCCGGGAGCTCACGGTGACGAACAGGAACCCGAACACGACCACGAGCGCCGCGCCCAGCGCGTTGAGCCGGAGCGACGGCGCGAGCGTGAGCGCCACCACGACGGCGAGCGCGCCGCCGCCCCAGACCCAGAGCGGCAGGTCGCGGTCGGTCCGGTCGCCCGAGCCGGCGCCGCCGCGGCGCAGGCCCGAGAG
>JAEYOU010000019.1 GCA_023411405.1 Pseudomonadota bacterium
GCGTCCACGACCAGCGGGCGCTGCGTCACGTCGATCCCCGCGGCGACCGCGCGGGCCAGCGCGTCCAGCTCGCCGGCGCGGAGCGTGCGCCCGGCGATCACCGCGGGCGCGTCGGGGGCGGTCCGGACCCGCTCCGTCCACCGCTCCGGGAAGAGCGGCGCGGCGGCGGACGGCGGGGCGAGCCGCTTCCGCGGCGGCGCGGCGCCGACGAGCGCGCGCAGGCCCTCCTGATAGAGGTCGAACCAGGCGGCGATCGTCTCGGGCCGGTACAGGTCGTCGGCGTAGGCGAGCTTCATGACGACGCCCATCGGCGTGTCGCTCGAGTACACGAGCGCGAAGTCGAACTCCGTCATGTGCCAGTTGTAGGCCGTGATCCCGACGGCGTCGGGCGGGAGCTGGGCCGGCGGGTACACCTCGGAGGTGTAGAGCACGTTGAGCCCGCCGGTCCGGAAGATGTCGCACCGATCGCGGGTCGCCTCGATGATCCGGGTGAGCGGCATCTCCTCGTGGGACCGGCACCGCGCGAGCTGCTCGCGCCAGACCGCGAACGCCTCGTCGACGCCGAGCCCGTCCGACCAGCGCAGGCGCAGCGGGAGCGTGTTGAGGAACATGCCGACCGCGCCCTGGCTCCCGGGCAGCTCGCCGGGCCGGATCGACGTGCAGTACCCGAGCGTCATGTCGCGCGAGCCCGTGAGCCGGTGCGACAGGAGCGCGAGCCCGCCGACGAGCAGGTCGCTGAGCGTGCACCCCACCGTGCGGGCGTGTTCCCGGAGCTGCGCGAGCAGGGCCGGCTCGAGCGGGAACTCCGTGATGACGGTGCGGAACGAGCGCTCCGCGCGGCGCGGGAGATCGGGGGGCAGCGCGACCGCCGTCGCGCCGGTGAGCTCCTCGCGCCAGTAGGCCAGCGCCTCCGGAGCCCGCGCGGCCTGGAGCTGGTGCGCGACGAAGTCGCGGTAGCGCATCGGGTACGGCTCGACGGGCGGGACCGCCGCGCCGTCCTTCTTCGCCGCCAGGAGGCGCTGGTACTCGTGCATGATCTGCGAGAACAGGAGCGCGTTGCTCCAGCCGTCGAGCACGAAGTGCTGGAAGAACTCGAGCAGGTGGTACGTGTCGGGCGCGATCCGCGACACCAGGATCTGGAAGTTGGGCCAGCGCGCGGTGTCGAGCACCACCGGGTCCACGCCCCGGAAGAACGTGTCCGGCTCCATGCCGTCCACCACCTGGATCCGGTACCGCGGCACCTTCAGGACCACGAGCGCCGGCCGGCCCTGCGCGTCCTCACGGAGGACGCTCCGCATGATCTCGCACCGCTGGATCACGCGGTTGAGCGCCTCCTCGAGGCACTCGACGTCGAGCGCCAGCTTCATCGTGGCGACGCCCCACACGTGGTACATCGACGTGCCCGGATACGCCTTCGCGTGCAGGTGCATCGCGAGCTGCATCGCCGACGCAGGGTACGCGTCCTCGACGTCCTCCTGGAGCTGCGCGAGCAGGTGATCGTCGGGCGCGAGCAAAGGGAAGTCGCCGCGCGTCCTCCGCGGCGCCGCGCCGGCGCACGCGTCGATCACGGCGGCGAGGTGGTGCCCGAGCTGCGCCGCGAGCCACGCCGCGAGGCCGCCGACGCTCGCCGCGACGCTCCACTGCAGCTCGCCGCCGGCGATCCACGCGCCGACCTCGACGACGTGGCTGCGCGCGTTCTCGGGGGCGCGGTCCGGGGCGCCGAGGACGCACGGCTGGACGCCCTCCGCGATCGAGACGCGGTCGAGGTTGCCGAGGTAGTTGAGCAGGACCTGGGGGTGCCGGCTCGGCGCGGGCTGCGCGAGATCCCACGCGAGGTGCTCCGCGGCGCGCGGCGCGAGGATCCGCTGCACGTCCTTGACGCGCACGACCGCCTCGACGGGATCGGCGGGGACCTCGATCGGGAGCGGATAGAACGAGGTGAACCAGCCCACCGTCCGCGAGAGGTCGAGCCCCTCCGCCGCGAGATCCCGCCCGTGGTGCTCGAGCTCGAGGGCCAGGCGCTCGACCCCCGTGCGCTCGCGCAGCGCGAGGAGCAGGGCCGCGGTGAGGAGGTCGAGCGGCTGCGTCGCCAGCGCGCCGTGCACGCCGGTGAGGAAGGAGCGGGTGCGTTCGGCGGGGAGGGCGCCGGTCGCGCGCTCGGCCTCGCCCTCGCGGCCGGGGTGCGCGCCGGGGAACGGCTCCGGCCAGGAGCCGGCGTGATACTCCCGCCAGGGCGGCAGGTCGAGCGGGGTGAAGCCGGGCGCGCGCTCCTCGACCGTGCGCGCCCAGGCGGAGTACGCGCTGCCCACCGGCGGCAGCGGCGCCTCCGGGCGCTCCAGGAGCGCCGAGAACTCCTCGAGGAGCGTCCGCCAGCTCACGCCGTCGACGAGGAGGTGGTGGACGATCCAGACGAGCCGGTCGCCGGCCGGGCTGCGCAGCAGCCCCAGCGCCAGGAGCGGCCGCTCCCCCGCGACGCGGATCGACTGGCGCAGCCGGAGCGCCAGCGCGTGCCAGGCCGCGTCCGCCTCCGCGGCCGTGACCTGGAGCTCCTCGAAGGGGACTGCCGGATCGGCGAGCACCTCGAACGCCTTCGCCTTCGAGGACCAGGTCCAGCGGAGCACCTCGTGCCGGCGGACGAGCTGCTCGACGGCGCCGCGGACGCGTTCGGTCGCGACGCCGGGAGGCAGGAGGAGCTCCATCGAGAGGTGCCAGTAGTCGGGGTTCTCGAGCGCGAGCCGCCCGAGGAACCACCGCTGCGCGGGCCCCGCGGCGAGCGTCGCGGCGGACTCCGCCTCCGCGGCCGCCGGGCGCGCGAGCTCGACGAACCGCGCCAGCTCGCGGACCGTCGGGTGGCGCACGAGGTCCGCGGGGCGGATGGACACGCCCACGGCCGCCAGCGTCGAGGCCACCTGCAGGCTCATGATGGAGTCGCCGCCGAGCCGGAAGAAGTTGTCGGTGGGGCCGATCTTCTCGAGCCCGAGCACCTTGCACCACGCCGCCGCGATGGCGCGCTCGGTCGCGCCGGCCAGCGCGCCGCCGGCGCTCGCGGTCGACGCGCTCCGCGCGAGGAGCGCGGGGAGGCGCTTGCGGTCGAGCTTGCCGCTCGTGTTCACCGGCATGGTCTCGAGCCGCTGGAACCGCGACGGGATCATGTACTCGGGGAGCCTCCCGCGGAGGAACGCGGTCAGGGCGTCGGCGTCGAGCTGCGGGTCGTTCGACGTGTAGAAGGCGAGCAGGCGGCTGTGACCGCCCTCCTTCAGGACGATGGCGGCGGCGTCGCGGACGCCCGGCGCCTGGGCGAGGTGGGTCTCGACCTCGCCCAGCTCGATGCGGTACCCGCGCACCTTCACCTGGCCGTCCTTGCGGCCGAGGATCTCGAGGTTGCCGTCACCCCGGAACCGGCCGATGTCGCCGGTGCAGTAGATGACCTCGCCCGAGCCGGGCTCGAGCGGATCGGGGATGAACGCGCGCGCGGTCTTCTCGGGGTCGTTGAAGTACCCCGCGGCGACGCCCTCGCCGGTGATGTACAGCATCCCGACCTGGTCGACGACGCACGGGGCGAGGCCGGGGGTGAGCGCGTAGTAGCCCTGGTTCGGGAGCGGCCGGCCGTACGGGATGGAGGGCCAGGCGGGATCGATCTCCTCGATCGGGTGGAAGATGGACCAGATGGTGCCCTCGGTGGCGCCGCCGAGGCTCCAGACCCGCGCCTCGGGGAAGATCCGCTTGAGCTCGACGGGGAGCGAGACGGGGATGAACTCGCCGGAGAGCATCACCGCGCGGAGCCGCTCGGAGCGAGGCGGATCGGCGCGCAGGAGCAGCGCGCGCACGAGCTGGCTCATGCCCGTGGGGACGCTGTCCCAGATCGTGGTGCCGGTCTCCTCCATCCACTGGAAGAGGCGGTCGGAGTCCTGGATGTCCGCCTCGGTCGCGACCACGAGCCGGGCGCCGGACGCGAGGGCCCCGAACATGTCCCACACCGAGAGGTCGAAGCTGTAGGAGCTGAACCCGAGCACCGCGTCGGCGGGGCCGACTCCGAGCAGCTCGTTGATGCCGTGGATCGTGTTCACGGCGCCGCGGTGCGTGGCCATGACGCCCTTCGGCTTCCCCGTGCTTCCGGACGTGAAGATGACGTACGCGAGGTCGCGCGGGCGCGCCGGGCACGGAGGCCGGACGTCGGGGTGCGCGCCCCAGGTCCGTCGATCGACGCCGCCGAGCCCCGCGGCCTCCCCGTCCATGAGGAAGAGGTTCGGCACGGGCTCGAGCCGGGCGCGGAGCTCGGGGCGGCCCTCCAGCGCCTCCCGGCAGGTCACGGCGAAGGCGATCGTCGCGTCCTCGATGATCCCGCCGATCCGGTCGGGCGGGTACGTCGGATCGATCGGCACGTACGTCCCGCCGGCCTTGAGGACGGCCAGGAAGGCCGTCACGGCGTCGCGGCGGCGCGGCATGATGACGGCGATCCGCGTGCCGGCCCCGGCGCCCGCGGCCTGGAGCGCGGCGGCCAGGCGGTTCGCGTCGGCGTCCAGCGCGCGATACGTCGAGGTGCCGCCGCGGTCCACGACCGCGACCGCGTCCGGGGTGCGCGCGACCTGCGCCTCGACGAGCGCGTTCAGGGTCCAGTCGAGGTCGTACGCACGGTGGGTGGCGTTGTACGCCGCGAGCAGCGGCACCTGGTCCGGAGGGCGGAGATCGAGGCGCGCGGCCGCCGTCCGGGGCGCGCGGGCGAGCCGCTCCAGCATGGTGGCGTACGTGTCGAGCCAGCGCTTCGCCGTCGCGGGCAGGATGACGTCGGGCGCGTACTCGAACAGGACGCGCAGCGTGCGGCCCCGCTTCACCAGCACGGCGGTGAGGTCGTAGTTGGTCATGTCGTAGCCGTCGACCAGCTCGAGCCCCTCGTGCTCCGACGCCTCGGTGGGGTAGTTCTCGAAGGCGTACAGATAGTTGAACAGGTCCCGGCTCCTGCGCTCCGGCTCGGACTCCTGGGCGAGCCGGACGACCTCCTTGAGCGGGAACGCGTCGAAGGGGCGGCTCGCGTTCAGGAACTCCTGGGCGCTCCTCGAGAGATCCTCGAGCGTCGCCGTCTCGGGATCGTACCGGAGCCGCACCGGCAGGGTGTTCAGGAAGCAGCCCAGGAGCTTCATGCTGTCGGCGAGGTCCGGGAACCGGCCGGCGGTCACGACGCCCGTGACCACGTCCTCCTCGCCTCCGAGGGCGCCGAGGAAGTACGCCCAGGTCCCGAGGCAGACCGCGTTGAAGGTGACGCCCCACGCCTGCGCGAGCGCCTCGATGGCGGAGACGATCTCCTGCGGGAGGAGCAGGGCCACCTTCTCGCCGACCAGCGTCCGCTCCTCCGGGCGCACCCGGTCGAGCGGGAGTGAGACGAGCGGCGGCGCCGCCAGCTCCCGCGCCCAGAACGCGCGGGCGTCGGCGTCGGCGACCACGCCCCCGAGGCGGGCCACGTGGTCGCGCATGCTGCTCGCGAGCGGCCCCGCGTCGGGCGCGCGGCCCTGCTCGAGGGCGCGGTAGTGGCCGATGAGCTCCGCCATCAGGGCGGCCTGGCTCCAGCCGTCGAGGATGACGTGGTGGAACGAGAAGGCGAGGTAGCTCGCGTCCGCGGCGCGGAAGAGGCGCAGCCGGAACAGCGGCCACTCGGCGGGGTGGAACCGCCCCGCGCGCCGGTCGTCCTCGAGGTGCCGGCGGACGGCGGCGGGCGTCCCGTCGCCGGCGTCGCGCAGGAGCTCCTCCTCGACGCGCACCGGGCGCGCCGGGAGGACGATCTGGAGCGCGCGGCGGCCGCCCACGATCCGGTAGACGGTCCGGAGCCCCTCGTGCCGCGCCACGACGAGCGCCAGCGCGCGCTCGAGCCGAGCGCGGTCGAGGGCGCCCGGGCAGCGGTAGAGGGTCTGCTCGTGGTACATCGCGGAGTCCGGGTGCTCGAGGCAGTGGAACACCATCGCCTCGTGCATCGGCGTCATCGGGTACGCGTCGAGCGCTTCGGGGGGCAGCTCCGCCGCCTCCGCCGCGCCGAGCTCGACGGCGTCGAAGCGGAGCGGCGAGGGACCGGGCAGCGCGTCGAGCTCGGCCGCGAGCTCGGCAGCGGCGTCGCGGAGCGCCCGCTCCAGCGACCCCGCGCCCCAGCGGGCGAGGAGGCCGGGGTGCAGCCCGAGCTCGAAGTGCAGGGCGCCGCCCTCGAGGAACGCCTGGACGACGAGCGCGTACGGGGGCGGGTCCTCGCCCGCGAAGAGCGGCACGGGGCTGGGGACCGGCGCCAGGGCGGCGGGCGCGCCGCCGCGGTCGAGCTGGCCGAGGAAGTTGAGGTTGATCCACGCCGCGGGCGCGGCCGCGAACGCCTCCTGCGCCGCCGCGTCGTTGGCGAGGTACCGCAGCATGCCCCAGGTGCGTCCGTCTTCGCCCCAGCGCCGCTGGAGGCGCCACGCACGCACGAGGAGGTCCGCGGCGCCCGCGTCCTTCACCGGGAGGTGCAGCGGGTACAGGGTCGTGAGCCAGCCGACGGTCCGCGAGAGGTCCGCCTCGCCGGTGCGTCCGTGCCCCTCGACGTCGACGAGGAGCTCGTCGTGCCCCAGCGCCCGCAGCGCGCGGCCGAGGAGCGCGAGCGCCAGGTCCTGCGGGCGCGCCTTGCCGAGGCGCGCGAGGAGCCCGGCCG
>JAEYOU010000025.1 GCA_023411405.1 Pseudomonadota bacterium
GAGCTGTCCGTGCCGATCACCTCCAGTCCGAGCGCCGCCAGCGGACCGGCGTTCCGCGCCGCGCCGCAGCCGACGTCGAGCGCCCGCCGCACGTCCCGCCGCGCCAGCTCCGCCCGCGCCCACTCCAGGAGCACCGCGTTCGGTGCCGCTGCGGCGAAGCCCCCCACCGTCTCCGTCCGATCCCACCTTCCAGGCGCCATGGTCCGGAGGATCTAACTCGGCCCCGGCGCGCGCGGAGGGTCCAGCGCTCGGCGAGCGGGACCGCCGCATGCGAGCCCCACCTGGGCTTGCAGGCAGGGCCGCACGTTGACGGAAGGTTTTGCTATACGTTTGTTCAGCATGCAGGACACGACCGAGTCCAAGGGAGCACCTTCGCCGCTCTCCCCCGAGGCCCTCGCGGCCCTCGGCAAGCGCGCGTGGCCGCTGTTGCCGGTGCAGCCCGAGGACCGGCGGCACCTCCTTCGCGACGAGGCGGCGCTGCTCATCGACGAGCTACTCGTGAAGGTCGCGCGCGGGAGCGGGGCCATCGCGGTCGCGATGGGCGAGTGCCTCGACGCGCTCTGCACGGGCGACGGGCCGATGCGGCTCGGGTACGCGAACCTGGGTGACTACGGCCGGGAGGAGCTCTCGCTGGCGCCGCGGACGGCGAAGGAGTGGGCGAAGCTGGCGCGCGATCTCCGGACGCGGCCTCTGCTCCGCGCAGCCGTGCGCTCGGGAGAGGTGGACATCAAGAAGGCGATCGCGATCGTCGGCGTGGCGGTCGGGGACTCGGAGGCCGAGTGGGTGGATCGCGCGAAGCGCGACACGGTGCGCGGGCTCCGGGCTGCGGCACGGGGCGACGCGGCGCCGACCGAGGAGGAAGAGAAAGGGCGCTGGCACCGGATCGTCATCGACCTCGAGCCGGAGGAGCGCGAGGTCGTCGATCGGGCGCTCGACGTGGCGGGGAAGGTGCTCCGCGCGAACACGCCGAAGTGGAAGCGGGTGGAGGCCATCGCGCAGGAGTACCTTGGGAGTCATCCGGATCCACGTCCCCCGGCCGAGGTCGCGGGTGACGGCGCGCGCGCGAGCTCGTCCGGCCCGGGCAACGACATCTACGCGCTCCTCGGGATCGGTCCTTCGAAGCCGTCGCCCGAGCTCCGCGAGTGGATCGAGCGCGAGTACGACCGCTGGAGCTACCTCCACTCCGCGGACCCGGTGCCCGCGCCGGAGGCGGGCGTGGACGACGGGGATGGCGCCCTCCGGATCCACGAGCGGCTCCGCGAGCTCGCCTCGATGCGGCGGGGCTGGGACGAGCTCGTCGGCCACCTCTCGATGCTCCTCATCAACACGGGGCTCTGGCGCGACATGAAGTTCCTCGACCTCGACCACTACGCGTCGGAGCGGCTCGGAATGTCCGGCCGGGCGATCGAGCAGCGGGCCTGGCTGGAACGCCGCCTCTGGGACTTCCCCGCCCTTCGCCGCGCACTGCGCGAAGGCCGGCTCGGGTACGAGCAGGCGCGGCTCGTCGCCCGGTGCTCCTCTCCCGCCTTCATGGATGCCTGGATCGCCAAGGCCGAGAAGATGAAGGTCGTCGAGCTCGCCCGCGCGGTCGAGGCCGACGAGGAAGCGCAGATGTGCGCACGGAAGGAGTGGGCGGTGCGGCTCCCCGCCGACGTGCATCAGGTCTTCAGCGCAGCCTGCCGGGCAGTCCGCGCGGCGGCGCAGGAGTGGCTCGGGGCGTCGAGGTGCCTCGTAGTCGTGTGCCAGCACTTCGTCGACACGTACGAGGAGGAGGTGCGACGCCCGAACACGCCCGCGAGCCGCGCGCTGGCGCGCGACCGCGGGCTCTGCACGTACCCAGGGTGCAGCAAGGCGGCTGATCACGTGCACCACATCAAGTACCGCTCGCGCGGCGGCGGCAGCGAGGACTGGAACCTCACCTCCCTCTGCGCGGCGCACCACCTCCACGGCGTCCACGAGGGCCACGTCCGCGTACGGGGCGCGGCGCCGCACGGGCTGGAGTGGAAGCTGGGCGCGCGACCGCCCGTGGCGCGCGCATGACCGCCGGACGGAAACGGAGAACGGGCGCGAGGAGCGCCCGTTCGTGCCCTGCATGTGCTTGGTGGTGAGGGGCGGAATCGAACCGCCGACCTAGGGATTATGAGACCCTCGCTCTAGCCGACTGAGCTACCTCACCGGATCCCGCCTACGAGAACGCGGGTTTATAGGCGGCTCGGGCGGGTCCGTCAAGGTGGCAGGGAGGCGGGCCACGCGGAGCCGGGCTGCGGCATTCCCCTGCGGCAGCCTGGCCGCTTTCTTGACCCGTCCCGCACCCGTGGTACGTACGAACGCGATATCGGAGGATTTCCGATGCGTCCGACGCGACAGGTGGTGGCCAGGATCAGCGTCAGCCGTCCCCCGGAGCCGCAGCCTTCGTCGCGGACGCAGGTCCTGGACGCGCCGTTCGAACCGTCCCGGCCCCTGCCCCCGCTACCCCGCCTCGGCGCGACCGATCGCATCTGCGACGCGCTCCGCCGCTGGCTCGAGGAGGAGATGTGAACTTCGAGCTGCCCTTCGACGACGCCGGCGACGATCTCGACGAGCTGGTCTCCCGCATCGACGCAGTCCTCGACGAGAGCTTCCTGCGCGAGGTGGACGAGGCGCTGGAGCGGATCGCGGCGACACACGGTGGGGTGGAGATCGTCGTCGAGCCGCTCGCGGGGTAGGCTCGACCGCGGCGAGCGGGTCCTCGGCGGCGGTCAGCGGTCCGCGAGCGGCGCGACGCGGGCCTCGCCGGCCTCCGCCGAAGCCTCCCGCGCCTCGGCTGCCTCCTGCTGGGCCTCCTCCTCGAGCTCCTCCGCCACCTCCTCGGGCGCGGCCAGCACCTGGCCCATGCGGATGTGGCGCGAGAACAGGAACACGAGCCCGAGGCCGATCTGCAGCACGAGCTGCGTCGCCCAGAGCACGTTGGCGTAGGCCATGCCCTGCCGGTGGGCCACGGTCCGCGGGAAGAAGACCTCGAGGGCGAAGATGATCGCGTACTGGAACGTGCCGATCATCCCCGGGCCGGCGGGGATCATCACCCCGATGACCAGGACGCCCAGGAGCGTCAGACTCTCGAAGGCGCTCAGGTGGAGCCCGAACCCCTTGGCGAGCACCTGCATCCCCCAGCCGTTGAACCCCCAGTACACGAGCGTCAGCGCGACGAAGAGGAGCACCTTGCCGCGCGAGGGGACGATCTTGAGCCCGTGGATGAAGGAGTCCATCATCCCCGCGATCCGCTGCGCGACCCGCGGCGAGAAGGGCCCGAGCATCCTCTCGAGGAGCCGGATCGCCAGGGCGCGGCTCTTGTAGGCGACGACGAGGAACGCGAGCGCGCCGAGGAAGATCGCGCCCATGATCGCGCCGGCCGCCCGGAGCGCAGGGGCGTGCGGTGCGCCCTCCGGGACCCCGAGCAGGCAGAGCATGAGCAGGAGCGTGGTGAAGAGCCCGTCGGCCACGCGCTCCACCACCACGGACGAGAGCGCGGCGGAGACGCGGAGCTTCGGCCGCTCGGCCACGAGGTACGGCCGCGCGAACTCGCCGAGGCGGAAGGGGAGGATGGTCAGCGCCATCCAGCCGACGCAGGAGACGGCGTTCAGCTTCGCGAACGGGACCTTCGCGACGGGCTCGAGGAGGATGCCCCAGCGCCAGGTGCGCGAGAGGTGGATCACCGCCCAGAACGGCAGGTACAGGAGGAGGAAGCGGTAGTCGGCCTGCCGCATCGCCTCCCAGACCTCGCCGAGGTTCTTGCCGCGGAGCGTGAGCCAGATCGCGAGCACGGAGACCGCGACGCCGGCGAGCGCCTGCACCATCCGGCTCTTCACGAGAGTTCCTCCCCTCTCAGGATCCTCCGCGGATTCTCCGCGCACAAGCGGCGCAGCCCGGCTGGCCCCGCGCGCTTCTCGAGCGCCGCGAGCGCCTTCTCGAGCCAGCGCTGCGCCTCGTCCCCCGGGTGGTGCAGATCCGTCGCGGCCGCCGCGTAGATCCCCTCGTCGAGGAAGCGCTCGGCCTGCCTCCGCGCGACCTTCCCGTACACGCCGACGAGCGCGCCGAGGTTGAGCTGGTGGGCGCCCCCGAGCCGGAGCACCTCCGCGGCGAGGCCCGGGCGCTCGAACTCCAGGCAGCGCTCCGGGTGAGCGAACAGGGGTACGATCCCCTTGCGCCGGAGGCGGAAGACGAGGTCCGGCAGCGCGGGCAGGCTCGACTGGAAGGGCGCCTCGACGAGCACGAACCGGCCGGTGGGCCCGATGCCGCGGCGCGTGTCGGGATCGCCGGCGCGGTCGAGGAACGCCTCGTCGAGCTTGTTCTCCGCGTTGGCGTGGAGCTGGAGCGCGACGCCCTCCCGGGCGAGGAGCGCGGCGACCTCCGCCCGGCGCGCGGCGCACAGCGCCGGGTCTCGGCTGGGGAGCTCGGGCACGGCGTGGGGGCTCGGGGCGAGCTCGTCCCAGCCGAGCGACACGAGGAGCCGCGCCGCCTCGAGGGTCTCCTCGGGCGTCTCGCAGCCGTCGTCGATGCCCCAGAGCACGTGATCGTGCAGATCGAGGAATCCCATCGCCAGAGCCCGGGCTTCTACCACGCGCGAGGGGGCGCGGCGAGCGCCCGATCCTTCAAACCTCCTCGTCCTCGGCCCCGATGCCGCGCGGCGACTCCTCGTCCCCGAGCCGCGGCCCCGGGATGCGGTACTCCCCGCCGAGCCACTTCGAGAGGTCGATCAGGCGGCAGCGATCGGAGCAGAACGGAAACGAGCGGTTCCCCGGCCTGGGCGCCGCCGGGCGGTTGCAGATGGGGCAGAGTACGAGCGAGGCCACGCGAGCGGAATGTACCAGGAACCGCCCCGCGCGCACGCGCTGCGTGCGCCGGCCGCTCAGCGACGGCCCGGCGGGCAGGAGCTCGGAAGGAGCGGCTCGATTGCCTGCGCGAGGGCCTCCCTCGTGACCGCGCCCGAGAACGCCTTCCGCACGCGCCCCGCGGGATCGACGACGTACGTCCGGGGGAAGCCGCGCACGTCCCAGGCGTCCACTGCCTCCCCGTCGGCGTCGAACAAGACCGGGTACGGGATGTCCCGGGCGGCCTGCTCGGTGTCGGCGCGGGCCGACGCCCCGGCGATCCCGAGGAGCTCGAAGCACCGGTCGTGGTTCGCCCTCCAGAGCTCCGCGAGCTCCGGGATCTCGGTCCGGCACGGCGCGCACCACGTCGCCCAGAAGTTCACCGCCACGACGCGCCCCCGGAGCGCCTCGAGATCGACCTGCTCGCCCGCGAGGGTCGCGAGCCGGAGCTCCGGCGCCTCGGGCGCGGCCGCCGCGGCGATCGAGTCGTCGAGCTTCGACGGAGGCTGGCGGTCGCGCACGACGAGCTGCGCCACGACGACGGCGGCGACGGCGAGGAACGCGAGCTTGAGCCAGCGACTCACGGACGTCACCTCACTGGGCGGCCGAGCTCACCCCGCCGACCCCGGAGCCGATCAGCGTCTTGATGTCGTCGTCGGTGAACTGCAGCCCCAGCCCGAAGAACACGTCCGTCCCGAAGTTGAACGGCCGCCCGCCCGGGCGGGTCGACGAGCTCCAGCGGTTCAGGAAGTCGTCCACGCCGGTGGTGAGGTAGAAGTGATCGAGGAAGACGTAGTCGGCCCAGATCTTCGTCCGCATGAACAGGTTGTTCTGCGGCCGGTTGAACTGGAACATCGAGATGGAGAACCGCAGGCGCTCGTCGAGGAGGTGGAGATCGGCCCCGACCCCGCCCGAGTTCTCGATGAGGCCGCCGCGCAGCGTGACCCGGCCGTACCGCTTCGCGAGCTGGAGCGAGATCGCCAGCTTCTGCTCGTTCTTGTTCCGGCTCGTGACGGTCGTGACCGGCGTGCCCCCGTCCACGGTGGTGGTGCTGGTCTCGGTGGTGATGGTGTCGAGGCCGCGCGGATCGCTGACCAGCTCGAGCTCGTAGTACTTGTCGGGGCGCGGGATGATCCGCGCGCCGAAGTACACCTTCGCGCCCGGCCGCCCCTCGCTCACGCTCTGGTTCAGGAGCGCCTCCGAGCGGAGGTGGAGCTGGATCTGCATCCGCTCGATCCGATCGAAGTAGTCGGCGAGGCCCTCGACGGCGTTCCCCACCTGCCGGCCCATCCGCTCGTCGACGAGCAGCCGCCCGGCGGTGCTCTTCCCCTCGCGGACCTTGCCGAGGATCTCGTCGAGCTTGGACAGGTTGTCGTTGAGCTTCTCGACCGCCTGCTCCACGCCCTTCCCCTCCGGTCCGCCCTCGGCGACCGCGCCGGCGTCCGGCGCCTCCTCGGCGCCCTCGCGCGGCCGCTCGCTCGTCTCACCGGCGGGGCGGCCCGCGATGATGCGATCGAGGCTCTGCGAGGTGGAGCGCAGCTCGCGCGTGAGCGCCTCCACGTTCACGAGGATGGCGTGGATGCGATCCTTGTCGCGCGCGGAGATGTCGCGCAGGTCGCTCGTGAAGTCGCGGGTGTTGCGCAGGATCGCGGAGACGTTCTGCTGGTTCTCGCCGACGAGGTCCTTGAGGCGGTCGGTGGTGACCGCGAGGTTCTCGATCACGTCGCGGAGGCTGCCCTTGTCCCCGTGCACGCTGTCCGCGAGATCCCCGGTCACCGTCTGCACGTCGGCGGCGATCTTGGCCATCGAGTCCAGGAGCTGCTGGACGCTGGTCGCCTCGCGGATGCAGGTGATCTCCTGCCGCTCCCTGGGGAGGTCCTTCAGCGACGGGCGATCCTGCGACCCCGGCGTCACCTCGAGCAGCGCGTCCGGGAGCAGCGCCGAGGGGAAGGTCTTGTAGAGGCAGGCGTCCTCGCGCAGGTCGACGTCGTTCTTGATGCGGAGCTCGAGCCGAGCCTGGGCGCCCTCGAGCGAGATGCTCTCCACCTCGCCGACCTGGATGCCGGCGATCTGCACCCGGCTGCGCCAGGTGAGGCCGGTCGCGTCGCTGAACCGCGCGACCACGAGGTAGCTCTCCGACTTGGAGTATCCACCCTTCTTGAAGAACGTGAACGCGCCGAGGAAGGCGAGCCCGGTGACCGCCACCAGGGACCCCACCGCCAGCGCCTTGTTCACGAGGGGCTTCACTCTTCGTCTCCGCTCACTGCTTCGAGAACCACGTCGAGAGGAACCGCTGCACGAACGGATCGGGGCTCGCCCGCACCTCGGCGGGGGTCCCCACCGCCGAGAGGTGCCCATCGTAGAGCACGCCCACCCGGTCGGCCACCCGGAATGCGCTCGCGATGTCGTGAGAGATCACCATGCTCGTGATGCCCAGCCGCTCCCGGGCGTGGATGATCATCTCGTCGACGTACTCGGTGGTGATCGGGTCCAGGCCGGTGGTCGGCTCGTCGTAGAGCACGATCTGCGGGTCGGACACGAGCGCGCGCGCCAGCGCCACGCGCTTGCGCATGCCGCCGGAGAGCTCCGACGGCCACCGCGCGAGCACCTCCTCCCCGAGGTCCACCACCTTGAGCTTCTCGATGACGCGCTGCCGGATCTCGGCCAGCGACAGCCGCTTGCCGCGGCGCTCCCGGAGCGGGAAGGCCACGTTCTCGAACACCGTCATGGAGTCGAACAGCGCCGCGCCCTGGAACACCATCCCGAACCGCTGGCGCGCCTCGGTCAGCGCGCGGCCGGTGAGGCTCGAGATCTCCAGCCCGTCGATCCGGATCGCCCCGCGATCCGGCTTGAGCAGCCCGATCACGTGCTTCATCAGCACGGTCTTGCCCGAGCCGGAGCCGCCGAGGACGACGAACGTCTCCCCCTGCGGGATCGCGATGTCGATCCCCTTGAGCACGGCGTTCGCGCCGAACGACTTCCAGAGATCGACGATCTCGATCACGCCTCAGCTCCCCACCGAGAGGACCGTCGCCGCGTAGTCGGCGAGGAGGATCGCGATCGAGCTCGCCACCACCGCCCGGGTGGTCCCCTCCCCGACCCCCCGCGCCCCGCCCGTGGCGGAGTACCCCCGCCAGGTGGTGATGATCGCGACGAGGAGGCCGAACACCACCGCCTTCATCAGGCCGTGCATGATGTCGCTCATGTGGACGAACTCGCGGGTGTGCCCCACGAACGGCCCGACGGGGATGCCCGCGACGTACACGCCCATGAGGTAGGCGCCGCCGTACCCGAGCACGTTGAAGAGCATCGTGAGGACCGGGAACATCACCAGCGCGGCGATGACGCGCGGGACCACCAGGTACTGGATGGGCGAGACCGCCATGCTCTCCATGGCGTCGATCTGCTCGGTCACCCGCATCGTGCCGAGCTCGGTCGCGATGGCGCTCCCGGCCCTGCCGGTCACCATCAGGGCCGTGAACACCGGGGCGAGCTCGCGCGAGAGCGCGAACGCCGTCGACCCGCCGACGTACCCCTCGGCCGCGAACTGCTTCATCGCGTAGTTCATCTGCAGGCCGAAGACCATCCCGGCGAAGGAGCCCGTCACGCCCACGATGAAGGCCGACCCCGCCCCGATGAACGCCATCTGCGCGAGGATCTGATCCGGGCGGAACGGCGGCCGGAACGCCCACGCCACGGTCTCGGCGGCGAAGAACAGCATCTGGCCGAAGTCCTCGAGCGCGGCCCGAAGCCTCTTCATGCGCGCATTCTGGCACGGGGGACTGACGCGCGGCAGTTTCTCGCGCCCTGTGCGCGGGCGGCACGGTGTGCCGCGCGGCCGCATCCCACGGCCGCGCGCACCCGGACCGGGATCGCTATACTGCCGCGCCCATGCTCAAGGTCGGCGGCGAGGTCGATGCGTTCTGCACCCGATGCGAGCTCACGCTCGCCCACACCATCCACGCGCTCATGGCCGGCCGTCCGGTGAAGGTCGAGTGCAACACCTGCCACTCGGTCCACCGCTTTCGCGGCTCGGTGTCCGGCCCCCGGACGAGCGCCGGACGCGCCGCGCCCGCCGCCCGGGAGAAGGCGGCCGTGGTCGCGTTCGACGAGCTGCTCGCCAAGCGGGACGCCGGCAAGGCGCAGCCCTACTCGCCCAAGAAGCGGTTCGCGGTGGACGACGTCGTCGACCACCCCGTGTTCGGGCGGGGCTTCGTCTCCGGGGTGCGCGACGGCGACAAGGTCGAGATCACGTTCCGCGCGGACGTGAAGGTGCTCGTGCACGGGCGCTGAAGCGCCGGCCGGGCGAGCGCCCGCAGTCCTTCCCACGAGGGATCCCTTCCGATACCCTTGCAGGCGCCCGGGGGGGATCGCCCGGGCTACTCCCAGGAGCCCACATGCGAAAGCTGCTCGTCCTCGCCGCGTCCGCCGCTCTCCTCACCGCCGCCTGCAAGAAGGCGCCCGCGCCCGCGCAGCAGCCCGCCGCCGACGGGCAGCCGACCGCCGGCGCCTCCGCCGCGACGCCGGACGAGACCGCCGCGCCCCAGGCGCCGATGGCGTACGTCACGACGGTCGTCGTGCTCAAGATCGAGCCGGTGGACGCGGCCCGGGTGAAGAACGCCGACGGCAAGGAGATCTCCAACTACCGCGCGCTGCTCTATCGCGGCGAGCAGGTGGCGGTGCTCGAGACCCGGGAGGACTGGGTCCGCGCCCGCACCTCCGACGAGAAGGAGGGCTGGCTCAAGCGCTCCTGGGTGCTCGAGGCCGGCGGCGTCAAGGAGGCGACGGTCGTCGCCCCGGAGAAGGTCTTCGACCGGCCGGATCTCCTCGCCTCCAACGCCAAGCGGAAGGTCGAGCCCGGCACCTTCCTGCTCGCCGTGAAGGAGAAGGCACCGTTCAGCGAGGTGAACGTCTCCGGCGCCCAGAGCACCTGGGTGCTCACCGAGCGGCTCACCACCGACGAGAAGGACGTCGCGGCGGCGAAGCTGATGGAGAAGGCCCGCTACCTCGCGCGCAACAACAAGAAGGAAGAGGCGATTGCAAACCTCGACCTCATCCGCTCGATCGCCCCCGAGTCGCCGCTCCTCGGGATCCTCGCCACGGAGCTGGGGGTCGCGGCGCCCGAGGGCGCGGAGGAGCCGTCCGTGCAGCCCGCGTCCGCCGAGGACCCGCTGGCGCCCGGCGCCGCGCAGGAGGGCGACTAGACCGCCCTCTCACCCGCGCCGCAGCGCCTCGAGCGCGGCGGCGAGGTCGGCAGGCAGGGG
>JAEYOU010000033.1 GCA_023411405.1 Pseudomonadota bacterium
GGTGCGCGGCGCGAAGGCCGCGGTCTGCGCCGCGCCGCGGCTCGTCCTCCACGCGCTCGAGCGCAACGGCGGGACGCTCCGGCTCGACGGCGCGCTCCCGCTGCCGGGCCTGCCGCGGCGCTGGCGCGACGTCGTCACCGGGGCGAGGCACGCGGGAGAGGCGATCCCGCTGGCGGCGCTGTACGCGGACTTCCCTGTCGCGCTCCTGGTCTCGGAGTAGCATTCGAGCCGCTCACCTTCGACAGGCCCAGGGTGAGCGGCCGCAGCTCACGCTCCGCTCGTGCCGAGCCTGTCGAAGCACGGGCGGGAACAGGTCGGACGATGCCCTCCCACCCCGTCTACCTCGTCCGCCACGCCAAGGCCGAGCCCCACGCCGCCGACGACGCGAGCCGGCGGCTCACGCCCGAGGGGCGGGAGCGGTTCCTGCGGCTCCTCGGCGCGCTCCGCGCTCGGCTGAAGGTCGCGCGCGTCGTCACCTCGCCGTTCCTCCGCGCCCGCGAGACGGCCGAGCTCCTCTGCCGGATCACCGGCGCGCCGCTCGAGGAGGACGCGCGGCTCGCGTCCGGCGCGTCGGAGGGCGACGAGCTCCTCGCCCTCGTCCGCGCCGCCGCGCCGGGCACGGCCTTCGTGGGCCACAACCCGGAGATCGCGGAGGCCCTGGCGCGCGCCGCCGGGAAGGACGTCGAGGTGAAGCCCGGCGCCGTGGCGGAGCTCGCCGTGGACGGGCGCGCGCTGCGGCTCGCCTGGCTGTCCGATCACTGAGCGTGAATGAACGGCGCGGCGGCCTCGCCCGCCGACCTCCTCGATCGTCCGCGCCCGGTGCGCCAATGTGGGGGCGGCGCGCACTCGGAGCCGTTCGCATTTCGCGGGCAACCGTTTGCGACATAGACCCTCAGTGAAGCCGCGTACCAGCGTCGGGGCACGTCGGTCGATTGTCCTTCCCCCGCCCCGCGCGCCCCAATAGCATCCCTCTCAAGCAATCACCCCGGCGAGGTCACCAAGAGTGAACGGCACGTCGCGTCCGGTCCGCCGCCACTCCGTGACCTCGCTCCGC
The DNA here is from genome assembly GCA_023411405.1 of Pseudomonadota bacterium. Taxonomy (GTDB): domain Bacteria; phylum Myxococcota; class Myxococcia; order Myxococcales; family Anaeromyxobacteraceae; genus Anaeromyxobacter. The sequence goes on from JAEYOU010000033.1 coordinate 1,055, forward strand.
CGCACCCACCGAAGGGAGCGTACGATGACTTCCGCTCGAGCCCAGCGCAGATCGCGCCTCGGCCTGTGCACCCTCGCCCTGATCCTCGCCGCCACCGCGGCGCCCGCCGCGGCGACGGAGTTCGTCACCAACGGCACGTTCGACGACGGGACCACCAACTCGTGGTGGAACGCGAACGCGAACACCGTCACGAGCGTCGTGGACGGGAGGATGTGCGTCGCGGTCGCGCCGGGCGTCGTCGAGCCCTGGTCGGCGATCGTCGGCCAGAACGGCATCGCGCTCGAGCAGGGCAAGTCCTACACGTTCTCCTTCGTCGCCTCCGCCGACGTGCCGGTGACGATCAAGGCGCTGGTGCAGCTCCCCGACGATCCCTTCACCCCGACCTTCATCCAGGACGTTCCGCTCGGAACCGAGCCGGCGGCCTACACCTTCACGGTCACCGACAGCCTCCCCACCGGTGGGCTCGGCGTGCAGTTCCAGCTCGGCGGCGCGAGCGCCGCCGGCTTCACCTTCTGCGTGGACGACGTCTCCATCAGCGACGGGGAGGCGCCCACGGGGGAGCACATCGTGAACGGCACCTTCGACGGCGGCACGGTCGATCCCTGGTGGCCGCCGGAGACGCCGGTCGTGGACGGGCAGATGTGCGCGACCGTTCCGCCGGGCACGGTCAATTCCTGGGACGCGATCGTCGGACACGACAAGCTCGGGCTCGTGCAGGGCAAGCAGTACACGCTCCGTTTCAAGGCCTCGGCCACCGCGACGGTGACGATCAAGGCGCTCGTCCAGCTCACGGTCGAACCCTGGACCTTCACGCTGTCGGAGCCGGTCTCGCTCGGCCCGACGCCGCAGCCGTTCGAGTACGTCTTCGATAACAGCCTCCCCACCGGCCCCCTCGGGGTCCAGTTCCAGATGGGCGGCAACGCGGCGGGCTTCACCGCCTGCTTCGACGACGTCTCGCTCACCCTCAGCACCGGCCCCGGCTACGAGCCCGACACCGGTCCCGCGCTCCGCGTGAACCAGGTCGGCTACGCCACCTTCGGCCCGAAGCGCGCCAACCTCGTCACCGACGCGACCGCGCCGCTGACGTGGGAGCTCCTCAACGCGGCCGGCACGGTCGTGACGAGCGGCCGGACGACCGTGTACGGCGCGGACGCCGCGTCGGGCGACAACGTGCACCTCATCGACTTCACGCGGGTCTACCGGAGCGGCGACGGCTACAAGCTCCGCGTCGGCGACGTGGTCAGCTACCCCTTCTCCATCGACGGCGACGTGTACGACACGCTGCGGCGTGACGCGGTCGCGTTCTTCTATCACCAGCGGAGCGGAATCGCGATCGACGCGCAGTACGTGGGCGCGCCGTGGGCGCGCCCGGCCGGGCACCTCGGGCTCGCGCCGAACCAGGGCGACACCTGGGTCTTCTGCGCGCCCGGCGTGTGCGACTACGCGCTCGACGTGCGCGGCGGGTGGTACGACGCCGGCGATCAGGGCAAGTACGTCGTGAACGGCGGCCTCGCCCTCTGGCAGCTCGTGAACACCTGGGAGCGCGCGTACTTCCACCGCCACGCCCTCCGCGACGGGACGCTGAAGATCCCGGAGCGCGCGAACGGCGTCCCCGACATCCTCGACGAGGCGCGCTGGGAGCTCGAGTTCCTGCTCCGGATGCAGGTCCCGGAGGGCCTGCCGCACGCCGGGATGGCCCAGCACAAGGTGCACGACGACGCCTGGACGGGCATCCCGACCCGGCCGGACCAGGACGCGCAGCCCCGCCACCTCCGCGGCGTCTCCACGGCGGCGACCCTGAACCTCGCGGCGACGACGGCCCAGTGCGCGCGGGTGTGGCACGGCATCGACCGGGCGTTCTCGAAGAGGTGCCTCCGCGCGGCGGAGCGGGCGTACGCGGCGGCCGTGGCCAACCCGGCCGTCCGGTGCGCCTCCGGCGGCGGCGGCGGTGACTACGACGACGCGGACCTCGCCGACGAGTTCTACTGGGCGGCGGCGGAGCTGTTCGTCACCACCGGCAAGCACGTGTACAAGGAGGCCGTCCGGACCTCGCCCCTCTACCTCGCCAAGGGCATCCGCGGGCACGGCTTCAGCTGGGGTGACGTGGCCGCGCTCGGCGACTTCACGCTCGCCCTCGTCCCCAACAAGCTCCCGCTCAAGGACCAGCTCGCGCTCCGCAAGGCGATCGCGGCGCTCGCCGATCAGCGGATCGCGACGATGAAGGCGCAGGGGTACCCCGTGCCGATCGGTGCGGGCGGCTACGGCTGGGGCTCGAACGGCGGGATCCTGAGCCAGATCTCGATCCTCGCGGTCGCCTTCGATCTCACGTGGGACCTCAAGTACCGGGACGCGGCGTTCGAGGCCATGGACTACCTCCTCGGCCGGAACGCGCTGAACGTCTCCTACGTCACCGGCTACGGGACGAAGTACGCCCAGAACCAGCACCACCGTTTCTGGGCGCGCCAGGCCAACGCGTCCTACCCCAACCCGCCGCCCGGCTCCGTCGCCGGCGGCCCCAACGCGCAGATCGAGCAGGACCCGGTGGCGGCGAGCAAGCTCAAGGGTTGCGCGCCGGCCAAGTGCTACATCGATGACCTGGAGTCCTACGCGACGAACGAGGTCGCCATCAACTGGAACTCCGGGCTGACCTGGGTGGCGGCGTGGCTCGCGGATCACGCAGGGCCGTAGCGCGTCGTTGATCCGTCCGCGGATCCGGAGGCCGGCGAGCTCGCGCTCGCCGGCCTTCGTCGTATTGGTTCGCGCGGGACGTTCGTTTACGGCCTCTCCGGGACCCGGGGCGCCGGTCACGGGGGGCGCAGCGCCGGTTCCACGAGACCGAACACGCTCTCAGCGAGGAAGACCCATGCATCGGATCGTCGCGCGCCGCGTCCGCGCCTTCACCGCCGCGCTCGCCGTCGTCACCGCGCTCCTCCCGTCGGGCGCGCGCCCTTCGGACGAGGACGTCGCCGTTCCGCGCGGCAAGGAGGCGCTCGCCGCGGCCTGCGAGCGGACCTCGCGGCGGGTCTTCGACCTCTGCATGGCCGGACCCAAGGCGGACCTCCGCGCGTGCGTCGAGGCGGGCGAGGACGCCTCCGCGCGCTGCATGTCGCCGCCGGAGACGGCGCGGCCGCCCGACGCCTCGTCCGACGCCACGCTCTCCGAGCACGAGTACCGGATCCCCTACGCCGACGGGACCAAGGTGAAGGTGACCCGCGACTACTTCGATCACACCCCGGTCGGACGGTTCGACATGCACGGGGTCGGCGCGGGGCCACACCGGATCGTCGCCGCGCGCGCCGGGACGATCGTCCTCCTCGAGGACAGCCGCTCCAAGAACCAGCACCCCTTTCGCTGGCTCCGCAACGAGGAGCGGTGCTTCAACAACTACGTCTGGATCGATCACGGCGACGGCGAGTGGACGAAGTACTCGCACATGAAGCAGTACTCGACGTCCGGCGCGGCGAAGCTGCGGGTCGGCGATCGGGTCGTCGCGGGCCAGTACCTCGGCGACGAGGGGAAGGTCGGCTGCGCCGCGCCCGGGCACCTGCACTTCGAGGTCCTGCAGCGCGCCGCGCTGGAGGACGGCGAGACCCCGCCCGTCCCCACCTCGAGCGGCGAGCTCGACGGTCCCCGGAAGCGCCCGAAGCTCTCGAACCTGAACGGCGCGACCTTCCGCGACGGCGAGACCTACCTCGTGAACCCCGCCCCCACGTGCAAGAAGGACGGCGACTGCGACGACGGCTTCTGGTGCAACGCCGGCCTGGATCTGAAGACGAACCGCTGCGAGCCGCTCAAGGACGACAACGAGGCGTGCGACGTCGCGGGGGGCGGACACCAGTGCAAGGGCGGCAAGTGCAGGTTCGGCCGCTGCTACACCCCCGCGTCCGTCGCGATCCTCGGGACCTGCTACACCGACGAGGCCTGCGTCACCGGGAAGTGCAGCGACGCCGGCGGCCTGAAGGGCATGTGCGTCTGCAAGCGGGACTCCGACTGTCCGAATGCCACGCAGTACTGCGACGCCGGCATCGACACGAAGCTCAACGAGTGCCGCCCCAAGCTCGCGAACGGGAAGAAGTGCGGGAAGGCGGGGTCGGTCGGCAACGACCACAAGTGCCTGTCCGGCAAGTGCTCGGGGTTCCCGAAGTACGAGTGCAAGCCCTGATCTCGGGGCCGCGCGCGGCGAGCCCGGAGGCCCGCCGCACGCTTCATCGTCCGGCGCGATGCGCTACCAGTAGTACAGGCTCGCCCACGGGTAGTCACCCGCGGTGACGGCGAAGTACGTGTACCCGTCGGACGACTTCGCGAGCGGGAGCGGGCCGCCGCCGCAGGTGCCGGTCGCCGCGCCGCCGTTCACGCTCACGGTCCGGCCGGCGAAGTTGGCGCAGCCCCAGCCGTACACCGTCGCCGCGGTCCGCAGACACACCGCCCCGCCGGTGTTGAAGTTGCCGCTCTGGCCGCCGGTGATGGTCACCGGGCTCGCGCAGGGGGTGGCGGTCGCGCCGGCGTTGAAGGTGGCGTTCACCGTCCGGGCGGCCGTCATGGAGACCGTACACGTGGCGCTGGCGTGGGTGCAGGCGCCGCTCCAGCCCGCGAAGGAGGCGCCGCTCGCCGCCGCCGCGGTCAGGGTCACCGTCGTCCCGCTCGCGAAGGCCGCCGCGCAGGTCGCGCCGCAGCTCACGCCCGCCGGCGTCGAGGTCACCGTCCCGCTCCCGGTCCCGGCCTTCGTCACCGTCAGCGCGTAGGCCGTCGCCTGGGATGGCTCGAACGTGGCGGTCACCGTCCGCGCCGCGGTCATCTCGACCGTGCAGGTCGAGGTCGTGTCCGTGCAGGCGCCGCTCCAGCCCGTGAACCGCGATCCGGCCCCGGCGGCCGCGCTCAGCGTGACGGACGTCCCGGTCGCGAACCGCGCGGAGCAGGTCGCGCCGCAGCTCACGCCCGCCGGCGACGAGGTCACCGTGCCGCTCCCGGTCCCTGCCCGGACCACGCCCAGGGGGAAGGTCGTCGGGCTCCCGCCGCCGCGGGGCGGCTCCTCGCCGAAGACCTTCACGCCGTCGAGGTAGACGGGGATGTACGGGGTGGCGGTGGACGCGGCGGAGCCGAGGCCCTGGTGGCTCCAGTCGTTCGTCGGATCCCAGTTGCTCTTCCACTGCGCGTCCTGCGCCGCGACGAGGGCGAGCTGGAGGTCGCGCTTGCCGTAGACCTCGTTCGCCGACCAGTCCACCTCCATGTAGTAGACGCCGTTCGCCTCGTCCCAGGCGATGGGCCCGCGGACCACGGTCGCGCCGCCGTACCCGCTCGCCTGCTCGTCGTAGTACACCGCGGAGCTCACGGCCGAGATCGCCTGGCCGGCCGCGAGGAGCTCGCTGACGTCGAAGAAGTACCGGGCGGTGAGGCCGCGCACGAAGTGCGGCGGGTGCGTGGGCTGGGCGGTCATGGTGATCGTCACCTGCGACCGCTGGTCGTTCTCCTGCTCGATCTTCGCCTTCACCGTGTAGGCCTGCTCGGCGGGCTCGGCCGGCGGGAAGCTCGCGAGCGGGAGCTGGCCCTCGCCGTAGAACGTGTAGAGGCCGGCGAGCGCGCCGACGAGGCCGGCGTTGTAGTCGATCGCCACCTCGTTGTAGACGAAGTCGTCGGTCCGATCGACGTGCACGTCCTTCGTGTCGGGGCCGCCGACCAGCGCGCCCCAGAGCACGTGCTTGTGGTCCGGCGGATCGTTCATGCTGTTCGTGGTGGAGCCGTGCGCCGCGCGGTGGTGCGGGTGCTTCGCCGACAGCTCCGGCGTGGGATAGCCGACGATGAGCGAGTAGCCGAACGGGTTGTCGCCCATGATGTACGCCATCTGGCCCCGCGCCCACGCGGCGAACTCGGGGCGATCCTTGTGCTTCGCGTAGACGAGCGCGCACATCTGCGCGGCCGCGTTGTAGCGGGCGGAGCCCCAGGTGCTGATGACGCTGAAGCCGGCCGGCGACTGCGCGATGTACGTCGTGTCGTTCGACTCGCGGTGCGGGATCTCGCCGCCCGACCAGTACTCGAGGTTCCACCGTGCGTAATAGTCCAGCCGCGCGTCGTCGGGGAGGACGTTCGCGAGCTGGACGAAGACGCCGCCCCAGACGGTGTCCCAGGAGTGGACCCAGATGTTCTGCCAGTTGTCCTGGGTCGACTTGATGATCTTCTGGAGGTAGCCGGTGTAGCGGCCGTCGGAGACCGCCAGGATGTCGGTGAGGTACGACGCCTCGCCGGTCGCGGTGTGGAGCCAGACCGCCGCCCAGGCCAGCTCGTCGTTGTCGTCGCTCGAGTTGTAGAAGCCGCCCGAGTAGCCGAGGCCACGGTGCGCGACCGCGAAGCGATACAGCGCCTCCGCGGCGTCGAGGCAGCGGTTCGCGTACGCGAGGTCGGCGTCCCGGAAGTCGAGGTACAGGAGCGCGAGGGCGGCGGCCGCGGCGGCGGCCTGGTCGCTGGCGGGCGTCTCGGCGGTGGCGAAGTAGGCCGGGCGCGGGAGGTTCAGGAGCTCGGGCGGCGCCCAGACGGTGTGGTCCACGCTCCCCTCGCCCACCTGGTAGGCGAAGGCCACCACCTCGCCGGCGGCGTCGCGGAAGGTGGACCGGAGGTACACGTCGCCGAACCACTTCAGGAGGTCGCGCATGTGGGCGTCCTCGCCCGTCCCGACGAACGCGCCCTCGAACTCGTAGTAGGCCCAGGCGAGGGTGGAGGCGGCGTAGGCCTGGGGCAGGCCGAACCGGACGTGGTCGCCGGCGTCGTGGTACCCGCCGCTCACGTCCACGGTGCCGTCGCCGTCGGGATCGAGCGCGGCGCGGTTCGCGGTGATGAACGCCTGCGACATGTTGGTGCCGGTGTTGTCGGCGGCCATCGGCTTCAGGGGGAGGGCCGTGTCGCGGACCTCGGAGTCGCCGCGCCACTCGAGCCGCCCGCCGGTGATGCCGGGGCCGGACTTCTCGGCGTCGTAGAAGTAGAGGGACTTCTGGAGCGCCTCGGCGTAGTTGTCCGCGGCGCCCGCGAGGGCGGGGGAGCAGAGGGCCATCGCCACGGCGGAGAGGGTGAGGAGGCGCGCGCGCCGGCGCGCCGCCTTCGGCGTCGTGTTGGGCAGCATCGGTCGAGCTCCTGGTGAGGGCCGCGCGCGGCGAAGACGTCGCCACGAGTGCCGCGTCTCGGCGCGCACGGGGACGGCAGGCACGCACACACGGGGCTCGGCGGGCGAGGGCGTGCCGGGCCCGCACCGGGAGTCGCTGCGCTGAGGTACACGCTGCGTCACGGCCTCTACGCCCCTCGCTCCGGTTCGTCAAGCGGCATTCGTCAGGCCACTGGATCAATTGGCCGTCGCGCGGGGGGTGGCCGGGCCGTTTTCGGATCGCGCCCGGCCGTTCTAGACTCCTGGGGTGTCCGACCCCGCCCCCGCCGCCGCCGAGCCCCCGCGCCGCCCGCCCCCGCGCTTCGTGCAGGAGCTCGACACCCTCGTCCGGGCGCGGTACCCGCTCGTCTATCTCGTCAGCTCCGAGGAGCAGCGCCTCGAGGCCGTCCTCGTCGCGCTGGCGAAGAGCCACGGCAAGGCCATCCTCGCGTGGTCGGTGACGCGCGGGTTCCGGCGCCTCGACGACGAGCGGCTCGCGCCGGAGGACGGCAAGGAGTCGCTCCGCGAGCCGGCGGCGGCCCTCGCCCGGATCGAGAAGCTGCCGGACCCGTCGCTCGTGGTGCTGGAGGACTTCCACCCGTTCCTGTCGGATCCGGCGGTGGTCCGCGCGCTGCGCGAGCTCGCCCACGCCCTCAAGTCCACCTTCACCACCGTCCTCCTCCTCTCCCCCACCCTCGTCATCCCCTCCGAGATCGAGAAGGAGGTCTCGGTCCTGGACGTGCCGCTGCCGACCTACCGCGACCTCTTCGACCTCCTGAAGGAGATCGTCGACGTCGTCCGCAAGAACGGCCGCGCCCGGATCGAGCTCACGCGGGAGGACGCCGACGAGCTGGTGCGGGCCGCGCAGGGCCTCACCATGGCCGAGGCGGAGAGCGCCTTCGCGAAGGCCATCGCCACCGACGGCCGGCTCTCGCGCGCGGACGTGCCGCTCGTGCTCGAGGAGAAGCGGCAGGTGATCCGCAAGAGCGGGCTCCTCGAGTACTTCGCCGCGGACGAAGGGCTCGCGCGCGTCGGCGGGCTCGCGCACCTCAAGACCTGGCTCGACCGCCGTGGGGCGGCGTTCTCGGAGGCGGCCCGCCGGTTCGGGCTCCCGGAGCCGAAGGGCCTCCTGCTCCTCGGGGTCCAGGGGTGCGGCAAGAGCCTCACCGCCAAGGCGGTGGCCGGGCAGTGGCGGCTGCCGCTGCTCCGGCTCGACATGGGCCGCATCTTCAGCGGGCTCGTCGGCTCCTCCGAGGAGAACCTCCGCCGCGCCATCCACGTGGCCGAGAGCGTCGCGCCGGTGGTGCTCTGGGTGGACGAGATCGAGAAGGGGCTCTCGGGCTCGCAGTCCTCGGGCGTGACGGACGGCGGCGTGTCGGCGCGGGTCTTCGGCTCGCTGCTCACGTGGCTCCAGGAGAAGACCGCGCCGGTGTTCGTGGTCGCCACCGCGAACCGGATCGAGGGGCTCCCGCCCGAGCTGCTGCGCAAGGGGCGCTTCGACGAGATCTTCTTCATCGACCTCCCCTCCGCCGCCGAGCGGCGGGACATCCTCGGGATCCACCTCGCGAAGCGCCGCCGCGATCCGGCGGCCTACGACCTCGACGCGCTCGCGGCGCGGGCGGAGGGGTTCAGCGGGGCGGAGCTGGAGGCGGCGCTCGTGTCGGCGCTGTACGAGGCGTTCGCCGAGCGGACCGAGCTCACGCAGGCGCACCTCGAGCGGGCGGTGGCGGAGACGCTGCCGCTCTCGGTCACGATGCGCGAGGACATCGCGGCCCTGCGGGCCTGGGCGGCCAACCGGACGCGCCCCGCCTCCGAGCCCGCGGCGCCCGTGATCGTGCCGGACGCCCTGGACGGCGGAGCGTGAGATGAGCGACCGTCGCCTCCGCCGCTTCCTCCACCTCGAGCGGGCCCGGCCGGCGGGCGGCGCCGCGCCGGCGCGCGAGGGCGCCGATCCCACCGGCGAGCGGATCGCGGGCG
>JAEYOU010000098.1 GCA_023411405.1 Pseudomonadota bacterium
GTACTTCACACCCCGCCCAATGCCCGCAGCGCCTCGAGCGGGCCGGGCGAGAGGCGGAAGGCGCCGAAGAACGGATATTCCTGCAGCGCAACGAGGCCGAGCGTGACCACGGCTGCGGTGGCGAACACCAAAAGCGCCGCGGTCAATGCGCGCGGCCGTTCGAGATGCACGAGCGCGATCGAGATTTCCGTAATCAGGCCGAGCACGATCACTACGATCCATTTCAGATCGTTGGTGTGATCGGAAGCAATCGCAAGGCGCTCCGTGCGCGCATTGCCCGCGCGCACCCCTGCATTGAGAAGCGCGGCATGAACGGCATTGCCGGAAGAACGCGCGATGCTGGGATCGCTGATCTTGCGCAGCAGGTCGTCATAGGCCGCCGAGGTGCGGGGCGAGCCGTGGCCCTCCGCCATCGCCGGCCATTCATCGGTGATGACCGAGCCGACATAGGTTTTCAGCGCCTCGCGGATCGCGGCCATATCGGCGACGGCCGCAACGCTCAAGGTGTGGACGTTGCGCAATTCGCCCGCCTCGGTCTGTATCGCGCGGTTCGCCTGCCGTCCGCGGTCGCCAATGTCATTGGCGAGAAAGCCCACGAGCAGCGCGAACAGGATCGCGGAGGCGTTGAAAAACGGCGCGACGATGCCGTTCAGCGATTGCATGAAGCGGCCGCAGGGCGGACGGAAGGTCATCGCGCGCAGAAGAAGCGCGATGCCGAAATAGAGCGCACCAAGTGTGAGGAAAATTCCGAACGGGGAAAGTTCGAGCCAGGCTCTGATCATAGCGAGGGCCGTTTCTTGAAAACGCGGAGAACGCGAGATCGCACGATGGAATCGTTTTGCCGACCCTACAGGCAGATGGCGGCGGCGCGAACCCCTTCCGCGGGGCGCGGCCCCTTGGTGGAGGGCGCAAATCGGCGTAGGTAGGGCAAATCCTGAGGAGTCGCGATGACAGCCCTTCAACACGTTGCCGTCCTGATGGGCGGATGGTCTTCCGAACGCGAGGTCTCGCTGCGCTCGGGCGCGGCCTGCGCCGCGGCGCTGGAGCGCAAGGGCTATCGCGTGACGCGCATCGACGTGCAGCGCGACATCGCAACCGTTTTGCAGAACCTCAAGCCGGATGTCGCGCTGGTGATGCTGCATGGAAAGCCGGGCGAGGACGGCACCATTCAGGGCGTGCTGGAAACGCTCGGCATTCCCTACAGCCATTCCGGCGTGCTCTCGTCCTCGCTTGCGATGCGCAAGGACCTCGCCAAGACGGTGATGGCGACCGCGGGCGTGCCGGTCGCGGAAGGCCTGACGCTGACGCGCGCGGAAATTGCGAAGGCGCATGTGATGGCGCCGCCTTACGTCATCAAACCGGTGGCGGACGGCTCCAGCGTCGGGGTTTTCATCGTCACCGAGGATCAGGCTCACCCGCCGCAGGAGCTTTTCCGGGAGGACTGGCCTCACGGCGAGGAGCTTCTGGTCGAAAAATACATCGCCGGGCGTGAACTCACCTGCGCCGTCATCAAGGGCGAGGCGAGCGACGTGATCGAGATCGTTCCTCTGTTAAAATTTTATGATTACGAGGCAAAGTATTCAAAAGGCGCGTCAAAACACGTTCTGCCCGCACCTGTTTTACCATTTGTTTACCAGGAAGTCCGAAGGTTGACGCTGGCCGCGCATGGGGCGCTTGGCTGTCGGGGAGTAAGTCGGGCGGATTTCCGTTACGACGATCGCATCGAGGGGACGGGTGGTCTCGTCTGTCTCGAGGTGAATACCCAACCCGGCATGACCGAGACGTCACTTGTTCCAGAGCTTGCAGGATATGCGGGCGTTGCATTTGACGAGTTGGTTCAATGGATGGTGGAGGACGCCTCTCTCGATCGGTGAGACAGACGCAATCGCGTTCTGCCCCGACCCGGAAGGCTGCCCCGGTCACATCCCGCTCTAGCTCCAACCCCTCGACGCGCCGCTACGTCTTCGAGCCTGAGCGCGAGGACAACCCCAACGGATTTTTCGCGAAACTCGAGCGCCGCCTGCCGCGCGGCCTCGGTGTTGCCGCGACGGTTGCACTGCTGATCGGCGCTGGCACGCTCGGCGTCATCAAGGGCGGGCACGGCGACAATGTCGTCAGTGCGTTCCAGGATACCCGCAACGCGCTCGCCAACGCCGTTGGCTTCCGAATCACCTCGGTCGCGATCTCCGGCCGCAAGCAGCTCACGCAAGACGAAGTGCTCGCGGTGGGTGGCGTCAATGGCCGTTCCTCGCTGCTGTTTCTCGATGCCGCCTCGGTGCGCGACCGCCTGAAGGGTGATCCGTGGATTGCCGATGCGACCGTGCAGAAGCTCTATCCCGGTCATCTCCAGATCGATCTTGTCGAGCGCAAGCCCTATGCGCTGTGGCAGCTCGACGGCCGCCTCTCGGTGATCGCCGAGGACGGCACCGTGCTCGAGCCTTACGTCGCGAATCGCTTCAGCCTGCTGCCGCTTGTGGTCGGCAAGGGCGCCGAGACCCGCGCCCACGCGTTCCTCGATGTGCTCGCGAACTATCCGAACATTCGCAACCAGACCCGCGCCGTGATTCTCGTCGGCGAGCGGCGCTGGAACCTGCGCCTGACCAACGGGCTCGACGTCCGTCTGCCGGAAGAGGGCGTCGAGACGGCGCTTGCCACGCTCATCAAACTTGACGGCGAGGAGCAGCTTCTGTCGCGCGACATCACCTCGGTTGATATGCGGCTTCCCTACCGGCTGATCGTTCGGCTGTCGGAAGATGCAGCCAAGGCGCGCGCCGATGCGCTCGCAGCCGCGAGTAAGCAGAAGCGCAAGGCGGGTGACGCATGAGCGGTTTCGCCCACGAATGGACTCCGAAGACCCGCCAGGTGCCGCCGAACAAGACGGCGCTGGTGGCGGCGCTCGACGTCGGCTCCAGCAAGATCGCCTGCCTGATCGCGCGGCTGAAGCCGTGCCTGCCGAGCGAAACGCTGCGCGGGCGCAGCCATGCGATCGAACTGATCGGCATGAGCCATATCCAGTCCCGCGGCATCAAGGCGGGCGCGGTCTCCGATCTCAGCGAATGCGAGCACGCGGTTCGCCATGCGGTGGCGCTGGCCGAGCGGATGGCGCGGGTTCGCGTCGAATCAGTTTTGCTGTCGATGGCTTCAGGCCGCCTCAGCGGCCACCTGATGGAAGCCGCCGCGGAATTGCGCCAGGGCGCGGTAACGCAGACCGATATCGACCGGATCGTCAGCGCCGGCGTACATCATGCGGCCGGGGAAGGGCGAACCGTGCTGCACACCC
>JAEYOU010000157.1 GCA_023411405.1 Pseudomonadota bacterium
TTCGAGGGGCGCGTCCTGAGCGCCGCGACCACCGCGCCGATCCCGAACGCGGAGCTCACCTTCTCGCGCGGCGGCGTCGCGGCGTCCGTGGAGGCCGGGCCGGACGGCGTCTTCCTGTTCCGGCCGCCGGCCGCCGGCCGCTGGCTCCTCGCGACCGCGAGCGCGCCGGGGCACTTCCCATTCGCGCCGGAGTGGGGCTTCAGCCCGGTCCAGCTCGACGCCGCGCCGGGGAAGCACGTGCGCGGGCTGGAGGTGTTCCTCGCCCCGACCACCGAGATCGACGGGCTCGTGGTGGACGAGGACGGCGCGCCGGTGCCGGGCGCCGAGGTGCTGCTCCGCGGCGCGGGCGGCGGCAAGCCGGTGCTCATCACCATCCCGGACCGGTGGGTGACCGACGCGCGCGGCGCGTTCCGGGCGGCCGCGCCCCAGCACTCGGTCCTGGAGGCGCGCAAGCAGGGCTACTACCCCGGGCACGCGCGGGTGGATCTCCACGCGGTCGTGGGCGGGCAGGTCCGGATCACGCTCGGCGCGGCGTGGGCCGGCCCGGAGCCGCAGAAGGCGGCGCTGGCCGGCCGGGTGGTCGGACCCGACGGGCAGCCGATCCCGGGCGCGCTGGTGGAGGCGGGGAGGACCCACGGCTGGGCGTACGCGGGCACGCCCGTCGCGCAGGCGCTCACCGACGCCGACGGGCGGTTCCGGATCGACGAGCTCGACCGCTCGCCCCACCTCCTCCGCGCGCGCGCCGAGGGGTACCAGCCGGGCGAGGTCGGGCGCGTCCTCCCGGGCGGCCCGGAGGTGAACATCACGCTCGCCGGCGGCGGCCGGCTGCGCGGGTGCGTGCGCGACGCGACCACCGCCGCGCCCGTCGCGCCGTACACGGTCCAAGCGTACTTCGGCTCGAACGGCTGGCGGGACGACCCCGACGTCCAGCTCTCCGTGGCCGATCCCTCGGGCTGCTTCACCCTGGGTGAGCTCGAGGTGGGCGAGAGCATGCTCGTGGTCCTCGCCCCGGGGCGGGCGCCGTCCGACCCGGTCCGCGTCAACGTCCCCGCGCCGCCGGCGAGCGGCGAGGTGGAGGTGACGCTCGCGGCGGGCGGGACGCTCCGGGGCGTGGTCCGCGACGAGGTCACCGGCGCGCCGCTGGCGAACGCGCACGTCGCCGCCGAGGCGGTCCCGGTCGAGCTCTACGAGGTCATCCCGCCCAACACGGTCATCGGCGAGACCACCACCGCGGCCGACGGCTCGTTCGCGCTGGACGGGCTCCCGGCGCAGGTGCGGGTGGTCGTGAACGCCGCCGCGCACCACACGAGCGCCTCGCGGGTGGTGCCGGTCGCGCCCGGCGACGCGACCGAGCCCGTCACGGTCGAGCTGCGGCCGCAGCAGGAGGGTGACATCGGGCCGGTCCAGCCGGTGGGCATCGGCGCGGTGCTCCGGCCCCAGGGCGACGAGATCATGGTAGGCGGCTTCCGGCCGGGGACGCCGGCGGAGGCGAGCGGGCTCGTGCCGGGCGATCAGCTCCTCGAGATCGACGGCCGTCCCGTCTCGCAGCTCGGGCCGGGCGGCGCGGTGGAGGCGATCCGCGGCCCGGAAGGGACGAGCGTCTTCCTCCTGGTGCGCCGCGGCAACGGGACGGTCGACGTGGAGGTCCCGCGGCGGCGGATGCGTTAAGAGTACCGCTCGACCTTTCTTCCGCGCGTGCTCCCCGGAGGCGATTCGACGGGGCAGCGCGGGCGGAACATCCACCGCTCGCCCTGAGCCTGTCGAAGGGCGAGCGCTGCGAGGAGCCCCCATGAAGCCCAACCGCCGCTCCGCCCACGTCACCGAGGGCGTCGCCCGCGCCCCGAACCGCTCGATGTTCTACGGCCTCGGCTACAGGGCCGAGGACTTCGAGAAGCCGCTCATCGGCGTCGCCAACGCGCACTCGACGATCACGCCCTGCAACGCGGGCCTGCAGCGGCTCGCGGACGCGGCCGTGGAGGGGATCGAGGCCGCGGGCGGGAAGGCGCAGACGTTCGGCACGCCGACGATCAGCGACGGCATGGCGATGGGCACCGAGGGCATGAAGTACAGCCTGGTGTCGCGCGAGGTGATCGCCGACTGCGTCGAGACCTGCGTCGGCGGGCAGTGGATGGACGGCGTGCTCGTGCTGGGCGGCTGCGACAAGAACATGCCCGGCGGGATGATGGGCATCCTCCGCGCCGACGTGCCGGCGATCTACGTCTACGGCGGGACGATCCTCCCGGGCCGGTACCAGAACCGCGACCTCAACATCGTGAGCGTGTTCGAGGCGGTCGGGGAGTTCACGGCCGGCCGCATGAACGAGACCGACTTCCAGGAGATCGAGCGGCGCGCCATCCCCGGCACCGGCTCGTGCGGCGGCATGTACACCGCAAACACGATGAGCTCCGCGTTCGAGGCGCTCGGCATGAGCCTCCCGTCCTCCTCGACCATGGCCAACCCGCACGAGGACAAGCTCGCCTCGACGCGCGAGGCGGGGCGGGCGCTCGTCGAGCTCGTGAAGCGCGACCTCCGCGCGCGGCAGATCGTGACCCGCGAGGCGATCGAGAACGCGGTCGCGGTGATCATGGCGATCGGCGGCTCGACCAACGCCGTGCTCCACTTCCTCGCCATCGCCCACGCCGCCGAGGTGACCTGGACCCTCGACGACTTCGAGCGGGTCCGCCGGAAGGTGCCGGTGATCTGCGACCTCAAGCCCTCCGGGAAGTACCTCGCCATCGACCTCCACCGGGCCGGCGGCATCCCGCAGGTCATGAAGCTGCTCCTCGACGCCGGGCTCCTGCACGGCGACTGCATGACGGTGACCGGCAAGACGGTCGCCGAGAACCTCGCGCGCATCCCCTCCGCCCCGCCCGCGGGTCAGGACGTGATCCGGCCGCTCGAGAAGGCGCTCTACCCGCACGGCCACCTCGCCATCCTGCGCGGCAACCTCGCCCCCGGCGGCGCGGTGGCCAAGATCACCGGCCTCAAGAGCCCGGCGATCACCGGCCCCGCGCGCGTGTTCGACGACGAGCAGTCCGCGCTCGCGGCGATCATGGCCCGGAAGATCCGGGCCGGCGACGTGATGATCCTCCGCTCCCTCGGCCCGCGCGGCGGCCCCGGCATGCCCGAGATGCTCGCGCCCACGAGCGCGCTCGTCGGCCAGGGCCTCGGCGAGAGCGTCGGCCTCGTCACCGACGGCCGCTTCTCCGGCGGCACCTGGGGCATGGTGGTCGGCCACGTGACCCCCGAGGCCTCCGAGGGCGGCCCCATCGCGCTGGTCGAGGAGGGCGACTCCGTCACGATCGACGCGCACACGCTCACCGTGCAGGTCAACGTGCCCGACGACGTCCTCGCCCGCCGCCGCGCCGCGTGGAAGCCCCCGCCGCCGCGGTACGTGAAGGGCGTGCTGGGGAAGTTCGCGCGCTGGGCCTCGGACGCGTCGAGCGGGGCGGTGCTGGATCGGTGGTAGGGAGAGGCGGCCCCTACGCCCTGCCACCGCCGAGCAGCCGTGCCGGGAGGTGAAGAATCGCCTTCACCAGGTTCAGCAGACCGTCCACGGCGATGCCGAAGATGCGGAATGGAAGACTGATCAGCCACACGATCGGGTAGAGCAGGAGCGCCAGCAACGCCAGGGGCCAGCACAGAACCAGCAAGATGAGGAACAGCAGGAACTTGACCATGGTGCCGCGCCTAGGTTACGCGGGCCCGGGCGAAAACTCCATGGAGAGGCTCGGCACGAGCGGGACGACGCGCGAACCCGGTCCGCCGTCCGCCGTCACGCGCTCGCGCGCTTCACGATCTCCGGATCGAACAGCTTCCGCGCCGGCTTGACCAGGATCTCGGCCCGCGCGTCGGTCGCGAGCCGGTACGCCTCCGCTGCCATCTGCTCGAGCGGCTGGCGGACGGTCGTCAGCGGCGGGTTCGACACCAGCGCGACCGGGTTGTCGTCGTATCCGAGGATCGCGAGCTCGTCGGGGACCCTGAGGTGCTTCTCGCGGGCGGCCGCGAGGAGGCCCGTGGCGCACAGGTCGCCCGCCGCGCTGAACACCGCGTCCAGGTGATTGTGCTCGAGCAGCGTCGCGAGGGCCGACACGCCCTCGGCGCGGGAGTACTCCACCACCTCGACGATCCGTTCCTGCTTGAGCGGGATGTGCGCCTGCGCGAGGGCCTGCCGGAATCCCTTGAGACGCTCGTGCGCGTTGTACCCGCCCCCCTCGATCAGCTGCCCGATGACGAGGCCGATCTCGCGGCGACCCGCGTCCGCCAGGTACTTGCCGGCCAGCAGCCCACCGGCGACGTTGTTGGAGGCGACCGTCGAGGCTCCCTGCTGCTCCTCGTCGATGAGCACGACCGGCGCTCCCGCTTCACGGTACGCGGCGATGACGTCGAGCTCCGGGCGCAGCGACACGCAGATGAGCGCGGTCGGCTTCTCGGGGGCGTCCAGGAGCCGGCGCAGCCGCCCTCGGACGTGGTCCGGGTCGTACTTCATGACCGCGCATTCCACGAGCTCGTGCCCGGGCTGAGCCTGGGCTCGAAGATGCGAGTAGACGAGGCCCGAGAAGCCCGACCCGAGGACGCGAGACGCCACTGCGATACGCGCAGCTCCACCCATGAAGCGCTCCTGGGGCGTGCCCCTTCGCCCCCATGCCAACCCTAACCCGGGGGAATCCACCAGGCTACGGGTTCACGCAACCTCAGGACGCGGTCGGCGCGAGGGGCAACGTCGGGGGAATGGGCGCGCGCAGATCCCCGCGAACGAAGCCCCCGTGCTCGCGAGGCGCCGCGTGGCTGGGGTGGTCCTCCCTGGCGACCGGGAGGAAACCACATCAATCCAGTGTGCTACATATGGGCCATGCGGAAGCCCACTCCAGCGCTCCTCCTCGCGTGCCTCCTCTCCGCTTGTGGTTCGATGCCCGGGCGCGGGGACGGCGCGCTCGCGTGCAAGCTCTCGTACGACGGCGGGACGTTCACGCTCCTCGTCCGCGAGGACGGCGTCGAGCGTGCGGTCGCGAAGACAGGTCCGCTGTCGAAGGAGGAGCTGGCCGCGCTCGAGGGCTACACCTGCACGGAGGCGCGAGACGCGCCGTGCGAGCGCGCTGCCTACGTCCGGGATCCCAAGTCCGGCAAGTGGACCTCCTTCATGTACGGGCCGAGCAGCGCCAAGGCCGCGCTGCTCGAGGAGCTCTTCCGCGACCTTCCGGTCGTCGTGGCGAGCGGCGCCACGACCGTGGAGCCCCGGGTCATCGGCAGCGAGCCCAACCCGTGCCGCCTCGGCCCGCCGGGCTTTTTCCAGGATCCCCCGGGGACCGAGGGGAGCGCGTTCCGGGAGGCCTCGTTCGCGATGGCGTTCGGCGACAGAGCGTTCGACGTCCCGGCGGATCGCCTCGCGATCGCGCTGGAGGAGGGCGCCACCCTGGAGTGGTTCCGGCCGGGCGCGCCGCTGGCGAAGGTGCGGCAGCCGGATCGCCAGGCCGCCATGCTGGGCGGGCTCGCCGACGTCGCGAAGCTGCTCGCGTGGGGCCTGGGCGTGCTCGGCGGCGCGGTGGCGATCTGGTCGCTGTGGCGCCGGCGTGGCTCGCGAGACGACGCCGAGGCCTGAGCGAAGCCACGCGCCGCCGGGCACCCGGCTGCTCACGCTGGGAGCCTCCCCCCGGAGAGGAGACCTCCTTGGCCCGACCCACGCGACGTCGGCAGAGCTCCCGCTGTACACGGGGTCGCTCGAGTTTCGCACCGACGGCCAGATCGTGGAGAACGTCGAGATCCGGACCGACCAGGGGCTCTACGTCCCCGCGGACCGCGTGACCTTCCGCAACGTTCGGATCGTCTTCACCGGCGCGCTGGACTCGGACTTCACGATGGTGAACCTGAACTACAACTCCGGGACGGTGTTCCAGGACTGCGAGCTCGACGGCCGCGGCAACGTCCCCCGCGCCATCACCGGCAGCGGCGTGACGGTCCGGAACTGCCACCTCCACCACGTCGGCAACGCGATCGAGACGGACACGCCGATGCGGGTCGAGGGCAACTACATCCACGACGTCTTCGAGGCCGAGGGGACCGGCTGGCACGCCGACGGCATCCAGGCCCCGGAGTCGAGCCGCGGCGTCACCATCCGTCACAACACAATCCTCGCGCGGGATCCCGCGACCAGCGCCATCATGGTCACGGGAACGTCCGCCAACCCGGCGCGCGACGTGCTCATCCAGCACAACCTGCTGGGGGGCGGCGGCTACACGCTCTACGCGGGGCCCGGGTCCAACTACCGCGTGATCGAGAACCACTTCACGACCCGGGTCTTCCCCAAGGTCGGCTACTGGAACATCTGGTACTGGGAGCCGTCCCGGGACGGCGACGTCACGCGCTCCGGCAACGTCATCCACGAGACCGGCGCGCCCGCGAACGGGAACCTCTGACGGGCGTAGCTCTGCCCATAGATCGTTCCTGAGCGAGATCAGGATATCCTGAAGATCCTCCTAATGGCGGACGCTTGCGTCTCCCTGCGTGTTCCAGTAATCATTCCAACGATGCCTCCAAGGGTCGCCACCGTCCCTCAGCTCCTGGAACACCTGGCGTTCGCCGGTGTGGCCCGCCCGGCCGCGCTCCGGGGTGCGCTCGGCGGTATCTCCCCACAGACGCTCGGACGTCTCGTGGCGGAGGCGGGCGAGAGCGTCTACCGGCTGGGCCGCGGTCCCGCGACCGAGTACGCGCGGACGCGCTCGGTGGAAGGGCTCGGCCGCGCCGTCCCGGCGCTTCGCGTGGACTCCAGCGGCAAGCCGCAGCGGGACGGCACGCTTCGCTTCCTGTGGGGCGGACGGACCTGCTGGGAGCGCGGAGACGCGAGCCGCCTCTTCGCGGGCCTCCCGCCGGAGCTCGTGGACATGGCTCCGCAAGGCTTCATGGGCCGGAACTTCTCCGCGCGCTTCCCCGCGCTTCGCCTCCCGCCCCGGCTCACGGACTGGTCGGACGACCATCGCCTCGTCGCGCTCGCGCGGCGCGGCGAGGACGCCGTCGGGGACCTCATCGTCGGCGACGAGTCGTTCGAGCGGTTCCTCGCGTCGTCCCCCGACGACGTGCCTCCGGAGGACTACGGCGACCTCGCGGCCCGTTCCGCGACCGAGCCCGTGGGCTCCTCGGCGGGCGGCGAGCGCCCGAAATTCGGCGTCTTCTCCGGCGGCCGGCACGTGCTCGTGAAGTTCGTGCCCGACGCGGCGACGGACGTCGCGCGGCGGTGGCGGGATCTGCTCTGGTGCGAGTGGAAGGCGCTCGACACGATCGCGGCGGCGGGGAGGCCGGCGTCGGGCGCGCGCTTCTCCGGGCACGGCGGGTGGTGGTTCCTCGAGGTCGAGCGGTTCGACCGCGTCGGCCGGCGCGGGCGGCGCGGGGTGCTCTCGCTGTACGCTCTGAACGTGGAGTACCTCGGCGCCGCGGACTCGTGGACCTCCGCCGCTCCGCTGCTCCGCGCACCTCCGTTCTCGCTCCCGGAGCCGGACGCCGCGCTCATGCGCTGGCTCGACGTCTTCGGCCAGCTCATCGGGAACACCGATCGACACCTCGGGAACCTCTCGTTCCTGATCGAGCCGGACGGCGGCGTCCGCGTCGCGCCGGCATACGACATGCTGCCGATGATCCTGGCGCCCTCCGCGGACGTCGTCGTGCCGCGGCGGCTCGACCCGGCCCCGCCCACCGCTCGGACGCTCGACGTCTGGGCCGACGCCGCGGCGTGGGCGCAGCGGTTCTGGCGCGAGGTGCGCGCCAGCGACGAGCTCGCGCCCGAGGTCCGGCGGTTCGCCGGCGAGGCGCTCGACGCGATCTCGGCCCTGGCGGAGCGCGTCTCGCCCGCGCGAGCGACGTAGGCTCCCCACCCGCGCGGTGCCGCCTCCTTCGTGGCCGGCGCCCCGCTCACACCGTCCCCGGCGCGAGCCGCTTCACCAGCCCCTCCAGCCACCGCAGCGTCGCGACGACGCGCGCGCTCGTCCGCAGATCGCCGTGCGTCGCCGACCAGACCTCCAGCGTCGGCACCTCGAGCCGCGGGAGGACGCGCTCGATCCGCGGATCGCGGGCGAGGAAGGCGCTCGAGGTGAGGGCGACGCCGGCCCCGGCGAGGCAGGCGGCGACCATCGCGTTGGTGTTGTTCACGCGGACGGCGGCGCGGGCGCGCGGGGCGAGGCCGCGGAGCCAGGCCTGGCCGCGGAGCCGGTCCAGCTCGCGCTCGTACAGGACGAGGTCGTGGCCGTCGAGGTCGGCGGCGGTCCGCGGCCGGCCGCGGGCGTCGAGGTACGCCGTCGCCGCGTAGAGCGCCTGATCCTCGACGCCGAGCCGGCGGGCGACGAGCGACCGCTCGCGCGGGCGGAAGTTGCGGATCGCGAGGTCGGCTTCACCGCGCGTGAGGTCGAGCGCGCGCGGTCCGGCCTTCACCTCGACGGCGAGGCCCGGGTGCGCGGCCAGGAACGCGGGGAGCGCGGGAGAGAGGACGAAGGTCGCGAACCCGTCGCCGCAGGCGATGCGCACGGTGCCGGAGACGCGCGCGTCCACGCCCGAGAGCGCGCGCTCGGCCTCGATCGCCTCCGCCTCCATCCGCTCCGCGCGCGGGAGG
>JAEYOU010000162.1 GCA_023411405.1 Pseudomonadota bacterium
GTCCCCGGCCGCGCCGGCGCAGGGCGAGCGAGGGTCTCGGGACCGAGCGGCGCCGGCCGCGGCGTGAGCGTCGGCACGGCCGAGTGGCGCAGCGCCTCCACCGCGAGCGACGACTCCGCCTCCGCGAGGGCCTTCTTCCACGCGTCCGGATGGACCGAGGCGCCGCGGGTCAGCGTGACGCGGTGGTGCGCCAGGAGCGAGAACAGCGCCCGGAGCGACTCCTGCCAGCGATCCCGCAGCAGGGCGCGCAGCTCGGCCACCGAGGTGCCGCTGCCCAGGGAACGGAGGACGGCCACCTCGTCGGGGGTGAAGTCGGCGAGGAACTTCGGCGGCGCGCCCAGGTACACGACGGCGTCGAGCGAGATCCGGTCCGGGATGCGGCGGGAGACGGCGAGATCGGGGAGGCGCTCGAGGAGCTCGTCGAACCAGGCCTGGCTCGTGGTCAGGAGCTCCTCGGCGTAGGCGATGCCCAGCCTCCACGGCGCGCGCTCGCTCGCCCACGCCACGCGCCCGGAGACGCGGAGCGGCTCGCCCATGACCTCGTGCGACAGCGTGAGCTGGATGGGCTCGCCCTTGCGCACCAGCCGCGGGGAGACGACCTGGCACCCGTGACCGCCGACGTCCTCGGTGACCGCCTCGAAGGTGCCCTGCGCCGACACGACGTTCGCCCTGCAGCGAACCGGCGCCCGGGGCGAGCGCCGCGGGTTCTGGATGAACTCCGCCATCGGGCCGCCATTCTACCGCGCGCACGGGGAAGTCACCTATCCGACGGCGCCGTACACCCGGCGTGGCGGCGGCGCTCCCCGCGAGGTTCACTCTCCGAGCGCCTTGAGCACGAGCCGCTTCCGGCGGCGCCCGTCGAACTCGTAGTAGAAGATCTGCTGCCAGGGACCGAGATCGAGCGCGCCCTTCGTCACCGGGACGATCACCTGGTGGCCGATGAGCAGGTTCTTGAGGTGCGCGTCGCCGTTGTCCTCGCCGCTCTGGTGGTGCCGGTAGTCCGGCCCCGCCGCGCTGTCGTCCGCGGCCGGCCCGGGCGCGAGCCGCTGGACCCACTCCTCGATGTCGCGGTGCAGCCCTGGCTCGTCGTCGTTCACGAACACGGCCGCGGTGATGTGCATGGCGGAGACGAGGATCATCCCCTCGGCGATCCCGCTCTCCCGGCAGAACGCCTCGACCTCGTCGGTGATCCGGACCAGCCCGCGCCGGCGCGGGAGCTCGAACGTCAGGTACTTGGTGGCGGCTCGCATGGGAGCATCTTGCCACGCGGCGTGCCGCCCCGCCGCGGCGGAGAGGGCCGTGCCCCTCCCTCAGGCGACCGAGGCGGCGCGCCCGTTCACGACCTGCTGGAGGTGTCCGCGCAGCCGTGCGCCCACCCGCTCCCAGGTGTACTCCTGGGCCGTCGACGCGGCCTGGGCGCCCAGCCGGCGCCGCAGCGCGACGTCGCGCGCGAGCAGGCGGATGGCCTCCACCCAGCGCTCCTTGTCCCAGGGATCGATGACGAACCCCTCGCGCCCGTCGGTGATGACCCGGCCGGCGCCCATCGGGCTCACGATGCTGGGGAGCCCGCAGGCGGCCGCCTCGTAGTTCACCTGCGGCCCGCCCTCCTCGTGGCTCGGGAAGACGAAGACGTCCGCGGCCGCGTAGAGCTGGGCGATGTCGGCGACGTACCCGGCCGTCCGCACGCTCGGGCGCGCGAGGAGCGGCCCGCACGCGGCGCGGAGCTCGTCGTAGATCTGCCCGGCCACGAGCAGCGTGCCGCGGACCTGGGCCGCGTCCCACGCCTCGAGCAGCAGATCGAGGCCCTTGCGGAGGATCCCCATCCCCACGAACAGGAACACCGGGTCGCGCGCGGGCCGCTCGACGCCGAGCCCCGCCGCGAGCCGGGTGGGGCTCCAGCCGTACGAGGTCTCGAGGATGCGGGCGCGCGGGACGCCCGCCTCGAGGAGGCTCTGCGTCACGAAGGCGTTCGGGGCGGTGACGTAATCGCACGCCTCGACCTGCCGTTGCTCCTCCGCGTTCCACGCCGGATCGTACCAGTCGTACGGCGGCGTCATCCCGTGCCGCGCGAACGCGGGCGTGATCGCCGCCCGGCAGGTCGGCCCCATGCAGTTGATCCGCTCCATCACCACGACGGCGCCGCGCGCGCGGGCGCGCTCCTGGAAGGCGCGATCGTACGGCGGGAACTGGTAGACGACGTCCCCCGGGCGAAGCGCGCGCAGCGCGGCGCGGCGGAGCTGGGCGTCCATCCAGGACTTCGGCGCCCGGAGCTTGCACATCGCGCGGTAGGCGAGCGACGGGATGGCGGGGCGATCGTACGCGGGGTCGAGCAGCTCCCCGGCGTACAGCGACCAGAGCGTCCCCTCCACCTCGGGGCCGCGCGCCCACCGCGTCAGCTCGCGGGCCGTCATCGCGACCCCGCCGAGCCGGCAGGCAGCGTTGCAGAGGATCGTGTGGAAGGTCACCGGCGCCATGGGCTCCTCCGGCCTACGCGGCAGACTGCTCCTCCACCCACGCCGTCACCTTCTCCAGCACCTCGCGCGTGTGCGGCGGCAGCGAGAAGCCCGGATCCGCGTCCTGGATCGTCACGACGCCGAGCCGCTTCGCGCCGGCGCGGTGGGCCTTCGCCAGCGCCGGCCAGATCTCGGCGAAGAACCACGAGTTGCGAGTGGCGCCGAACACGCAGAGGATCCGCATCCGCCGCTCCAGGCAGCCCTCGAGGGCCCGGACGAGCGTGAGGTTCGCGAAGGGACCGAGCCGCTCGCGGAACCAGGCGTCGTCGGCCTTCACCCGCCGCGGCATGAGGCGCTTGGCGAGCGCCACCCGGAGCGAGGCGAACAGGCTCCGGTAGTCGCTCTTGGCGCCGAAGAAGCGCCGCCACGCCTCGGGATCGAAGAGCTTGCGCGCGTAGGAGCGGAGGAAGTGATCGGCCTCCGCCCGCGCGAGCGGCGCAGGCTGGGCCTCCTGCTCCTCGCTGGCGTCGCGCGGCGTGAAGCGCAGGGGGAGCTCGGAGAGGATCGCCCCGGCCACCCGCTCGTCCACGGCGCCCGTGCGGACCGAGGTGGTGGCGCCGCCGCAGAGCCCGACCAGGAGGACCTGCCGGGCGCCCAGCTCGCTCTCGAGCCAGGAGAGGGCGGCCCGCGTGTCCGCCACGAACATCCCGCCCTCGATCGCGTTGTAGAGGTCCGGCACCATCGGGTGCTCGAGCACGCCGTCGCTGTCGCCGATGCCGTGGGGATCGACGCGCAGGACGACCGCGCCGCGCTCCGCCAGGCGGCGCGCCATCTTGACGTAGAGCCGGTAGCGCGCGGTCCGGCAGTTGAAGCCGGGCGTCACGAAGAGCACCGCCGGGCGCGCGGGGTCGGGTCGCGCCGGGAGGTGCAGGATCCCGCGGAGCAGGCCGTCCGGCCCGGGGACCGAGACGGCGCGCTCCGCGCCGCCCTCCGGCGTCCGGAGCTCCCGGTCC
>JAEYOU010000178.1 GCA_023411405.1 Pseudomonadota bacterium
GGCCTGACGCGGCGCGGCGGGCGGCGGGCGTCAGGGTCCTCGGGTACGTTGCCGGGCCCATGCCCCCCGCCTCCGCCCGCTTCCTCGTCTTCTCCGACGGCTCCGCGCTCGTGAACCCCGGGGGCCCGGGCGGCACCGGGTTCGTGGTGCTCGACCGGTCTCGCCCCGCGGTCCGGTTCGGGGGAACGCGCTGGGTCACCGACGGCGCGCACGCGGTCACGAACAACCGGATGGAGCTGCGGGCGGTCCTCGAGGCGCTCACGGGCCTCCCCGACGGCGAGGGCGTCGAGGTCGTCTCCGACTCGCAGTACCTCGTGAACGCGCTCTCGAAGTGGATCCACGGCTGGCGCAAGAAGGGGTGGCGCACCGCCGCCGGCGAGCCGGTCCTGAACCGCGACCTCATCGAGGCGATCGACGCGCGCGGCCGGGCCGCCGGCGTCCGGTACGCCTGGGTCCGCGGCCACGCCGGCCACGCCGTGAACGAGGTGGTGGACGGCCTCGCGCAGGCGGCGGCGCGCGGGGTCGCGGGGCCTCGCGAGGACGACGTCCTGGCGGCGCTGAGAGCCGAGGGGTTCCTGCGGGCGGCGGGGTGAGCGGGCCCGGCGCTCAGCCCGGCCGCTCCAGCGCGTAGAGCCGCACCGGCCCGCGCCGCGCGGCCCAGAGGCCGCCCCCGATCTGCTCGAAGTCGCGGGCGAGGCGGGTCCGGTACCAGCGCGCCGGACGCAGGTGCGCCGTCATGTCGGTGCGGTCGCGGTCGAGCACCGCGAGGTCCTCGCGGGTGATCGCCTCGAGGTAGAGCACGCCGCGGCACATCGCGCCGAGGTTGCGCAGGGCGCGCTCGGCGTCCCGGTCGGGCAGGTACTGCAGCACGCTGTGGCAGACGACGAGGTCGAACCGCTCGCGGGCCCGCCAGCGCGAGATGTCCCGCTGCTCGTGTCCGTACCGGGCGCACGCGTACGGCGAGACGTCGACCGAGCGGTACCGCACGCCGGGGAGCCGCCGGAGGAGCGGCCCGCGCCAGATCCCGGTGCCGGCGCCCACGTCGAGGACCGAGCGGAGCTCGGCGCCGAGCCACGACGCGAGCCCGCACACGCCGGCGACGAGCCGGGCGATCTCACGCGCCGTGTGGGTGCGCTCGCGGGCGTGGTAGTAGCGGCGATAGTACGCGGCGTCGAAGCGCAGCGGATCGGAGGCGCGGCGGTCGGACACGGCGGAGGGTCACTTGCACGTCGGGGGCGTGCTCGTGATCGTGACCTTCACGAGCCGCGTCTGCGCGTTCCCGGCGCGGGCGATCTCGCCGACGCGCTCGCAGCCGCAGACGCCCTGGCCGAAGCGCGTGTACCCGCAGACGCCCTGCGGAGAGCGGTCGCAGGCGGCGGGCTCGAGCTGCGGGACCTGCGCGCCGAACCCCTCGGTGATGAAGAACTGCGAGCCGTTGGTGTTCGGGCCGGCGTTGGCCATCGCCAGCACGCACGGCTTGTCGAACAGGGTCGTCCCCGGCTTCGGGAGCTCGTCCGCGAACTGGTACCCCGGGCCCGAGACGCCGAAGGGGAGGCCCGCCGCCGAGGTGGCGCCGAACGGCGCGTCGCGCGTCGCGGGATCGCCGCCCTGGATCATGAACCCCGGGATCACCCGATGGAAGAGCAGGCCGTCGAAGTAGGGCCCCTTCCGCGCCTTCCTCGTGAGCGGGTCGGTGAACTCCTTCTTCGCGGTCGCGAGCTCGACGAAGTTGGCGACGGTCTTCGGCGCCTCGGCCGGGAGGAGCTTCACGCCGATCTTCCCGCGCGAGGTCTCGAAGACGGCGTAGACGTCCTTGCCGGCGGCGGCCGCCTTGGCCGGGGCCTTGGACTGCTTCTCGGCCGCGCGCGCGGGCGCGGCCACGACGAGGGCCGCGAGCGCGGCGGCGGCGAAGGTCAGGGTCTTCATGGCGGAGGATGCTAGTCGCGGGCCCACGCCGTCGCCAAACGGAAAGCGCTCCCGGGGAGCGCGCAGGCTCGCCGGACCGCTCTCCGGGCTCCCGCCTTCCGGGGGGCACCTCCGAAAGCGCTGCGCCCTCGCCGCGTCGTGTTAGAGCACCGGCCATGCACTTCCGGCACCTCGGCCAGAGCGGCCTCGTCGTCAGCGAGATCTCCTACGGAAACTGGCTCACCCACGGCTCCCAGGTCGAGAAGGACGCCGCCTTCGCCTGCGTGAAGGCCGCGCTCGACGAGGGCATCACCACCTTCGACACCGCGGACGTGTACGCCGCCACGCGCGCGGAGGAGGTCCTGGGCGAGGCCCTCGCCGGCCAGCGGCGCGAGGGGCTCGAGATCTTCACCAAGCTCTACTGGCCCACCGGCCCCGGGAAGAACGACCGCGGGCTCTCGCGCAAGCACGTCTTCGAGTCGATCCACGGGAGCCTCCGGCGCCTGCGGACCGACTACGTGGACCTGTACCAGGCGCACCGCTTCGATCACGAGACGCCGCTCGAGGAGACGATGACGGCGTTCGCGGACCTCGTCCGGCAGGGCAAGGTCCTCTACGTGGGCGTCTCGGAGTGGACCGCGGAGCAGATCGCGAAGGGCGCGGCGCTCGCGCGCGAGCTCCGGATCCCGTTCGCGAGCAACCAGCCGCAGTACTCGATGCTCTGGCGCGTGATCGAGGAGGAGGTCGTCCCCGCGAGCGAGAAGGCGGGCATCGGACAGATCGTCTGGTCGCCGATCGCGCAGGGCGTGCTCACCGGGAAGTACCTCCCCGGCCAGCCGCCGCCGCAGGGGAGCCGCGCGACCGATCCCGCGGGGGCGCAGTTCATCGCCGGCTTCATGAGCGACGACGTGCTCGGCCGCGTCCAGAAGCTGAAGCCGGTCGCCCAGGAGGCCGGGCTGACGATGGCCCAGCTCGCGATCGCCTGGGTGCTCCAGCACCGGAACGTCTCGTCCGCCATCGTCGGCGCGTCGCGGCCCGAGCAGGTGAGGGACAACGTGAAGGCCGCGGGGGTGAAGCTCGACGCCGCGATCCTGAAGCGGATCGACGAGATCCTCGGCGGCGCGGTGATCCGCGATCCGAAGCGGACGGCGAGCCCGGCGAAGCGGCCGTGAGCGGCTCGACGGGACCGTCACCGCTCACCCTTCGACAGGCTCAGGGTGAGCGGATCGGAGTGTCCGCTCGTGCTGAGCCTGTCGAAGCACGAGCGGTGAAGGGATCAGCTCGACCCGGCGCGCCCGTCAGCTCCCCGGATCCGTCCCCGGCTCGTCGGCCTCGTCCTCCTCGACGTCGGGGCCGGGCGGGAGCTTCTCGATGCGCGCCTGCACGAACGCCGCGTGCTCGATCTCCTCGTCGCGCAGCTCGGTGAAGAGCGCGCGCACGTCGGGATCCCGCACGTGCGGGAGCGCCTGCTCGAAGAAGTCGCGCGCCTTCTGCTCGGAGCGGAGCGCGACCTCCATCGCCTGGCGGGCGGACATGAAGACGCGCGGCGCGCCGAGGTCCGGCGCCTCGACCTCGTAGAGCATGTCCCGCGTCACCGCCCGGGGCGCGTCGCGGAAGAGCTGCTGCCGGCGCGCGGAGAGCTGGGCGCCGTGCTTCGCCTCGTTGGCGGCCATGAGCCGGAACATGTCGGCCGCGTCGCCGGCGTAGCGGCCGCCGACGAACCTCGCGAGGGCGAGGTACCGCTCGTGGGCCTCCTCCTCGATCAGGATCGCGAGGTCCAGGGCGTCCTGGGCGGTGAGCGTCTCGAGGCGGATCCCTGGCAAGGCGTCGTTCACGGTCGGTCTCCTTCCGGAGACGTCTAACCGGCGGCGGCCCGCCCGGCGCGCCCCGCGGAGGTCGGGTGTGAGCGACCCCGAACCGGAGTTCAGGGCGGCGCGGCGCCGAGGGCCGCCGCGATCGCCGGGAGCCGCTCGCAGGCGCTCCCGCGGGCGAAGAACCCGCGCTCCGCCCGCGCCGCGAGCTCCGCGAACGGGTTGGGCTCGGGGTTCACGTCGACGAGCGCTGCGCCGTTGTGGAACGCGATCCGGCCGATCTGCGCGGGCAGGTTGGTGGCGCCGCTCGTGCCCACGACGAGCAGGAGGTCCGCCTCCTCCGCGGCGCGCAGCGCGCTCTCCATCCGGTAGTACGGCTCGTCGTAGCACTCGTCGAACCAGAGCACGTGCGGCCGGAGCCAGGCGCCGCAGCGCGGGCAGGTGAGCCGGGCGCGGTCCTCGGCGGTGAGCGGGGCGTCCGCGCCGCGGGCGGGGAAGGCCGGGAGGTCCAGGAGCTCCGCGCCGCACTCCGCCGCGCAGCGCACGTACGCGGCGTCGCCGTGGATGCAGTAGACCCTGGTCGAGCCGGCCCGCCGGTGCAGGCCGTCGATGTTCTGGGTGACGAGCGTGAACCGATCCCCGAGCGCCGCCTCGAGGCGCACCAGCGCGGCGTGGCCGGCGTTCGGCGCCGCGAACCGGCAGACGCCGAAGCGGTAGAGGTACCAGCGCCAGACCTCCTCGGGCGCGCGGTCGAACATCTCGCGCGTGGCCATCTCCTGCGGCATGTAGTTCCGCGAGCCGACCACCCAGTAGCCCTCCGTCCCGCGGAACGTCGGGATCCCGCTCTCCGCCGAGATACCCGCGCCCGTCAGCGCCAGGACGCGGCCGCCGGCTCGCTGGATGCCCTCGAGGATCTGTCGAAGCGCGGGCTCCATGGGGAGTTCACGGTTCACAGTTCACAATGGAAGAGCTCCGGATCGAGAACTGAAAACTGAGAACGGAGAACTGACAACCGATCCTACTCTCCCCGGATCCCCAGCGCGTCGAGGAGCTCGCGCTCGGTGATGACGCCCTTCTTCACCAGCAGGCGGATGACGACGGCGATCGCCTGCGTCGGCTTGAGGGTCTCGGGTTCGGCCCGGCCGCCCTCGGCCAGGCGCTCGATCGCGGCCAGGACCGCGTGCTCGGCGCGCGCGCGCGTGGCGGCGTCGCCGTCGGCGGGGAGCTCGAGCTCGCCCGTGAGCTCGCCGATGATGGGCTCCTCTTCGTCGACGTCCATCGAGAAGGGCGACGGGCCGGAGGCCGCGGGCACGAGCTGGGGC
>JAEYOU010000188.1 GCA_023411405.1 Pseudomonadota bacterium
GGCCAAGGGCTCGACGCTCTCGGAGGCGGACCGGAAGGCCGCGCTCGCGCAGGTCCAGGGGTGGCTCCGCGGCGGCGGGCAGGCGGGATCGGGGACGGCGCGATGAGCGCAGCGACCACCGCCCGTGAGCTCCGGCCCGCGCCGAGCACACCCACGATCGCGCCCACGCTCCGCCGCGCGGCGCTCGTGGTGCACGCCATGCCCGCGAGGGACCGCGCGTGGTTGCTCGCGCAGCTCGCGCCGCTCGAGAGGGCGCAGCTCGAGCCGCTCCTGGCCGAGCTCCGCACGCTGGGTATCCCCGCAAATCGAGCCCTCCTGGAGGAGGCCATCGGCGCCGTGCGCGCTACGGGGTCTCGTGAGGCAGGCGCGTCCACGGCGCGCTCCGACGCCGTGGACGCGTTGAGGAAGGCGGACCCGGAGAGGCTGGCCGCCATCCTTCGCGGTGAGCCCGCCACCCTCGTCGCCAAGCTGTGCCGTCTCTCGGAGTGGCCCTGGCGCGACACCGTCCTCCGAAAGCTCGGCTCCACTGCACGCAAGCAGGTCGAGCTGGCCCTGCGCGATGTGGAGGCGCCCCCCGGAGCTGCGTTCCGGCAGCACCTCGTCGCCGCTCTCGTCCGGAGACTCGGAACGTGAGCGCTCCGAAGGTCACACGGGAGTTCGCCGGCGCCGTGCTTCGCGACGTCACGATGGACCCGCGCCCGATCGTGCTCGGGCGGGTGCGTCGCGGCGTGGGCGGGGGCGCGCAGCGAGCCGCACCGGGCGATGCGCCGGGGCACGAAGCTCCTGGCGTGCCGGGGGCCGGGGGGAGCTCGGCTCCCGCCGATCCGGCCTCGTTGCCGGGCTACGATGAGGGGTTCCGGGCGGGTGCGGCGAGCGCAGAGGCGGCGCAGCGTGCTCGCGCGCAGGCCTCGGTGGACGCGACCCAGCGTGCTGCCTTCGAGCGAGGGCGCGAAGAGGGCAAGGCGCAGGGGCTCGCCGAGGGCCGGGAGGCCGGACGGCAGAAGGCGGAGCAGGACGCTCGCTCCGTGCGCGACGCGGCGGCAGCGCGAGTCGCGCAGCTCGACGGCATCCTCGAGAGGATCCAGGCAGAGCTGGCGAAGCGCCTGCAGCATGCCGAGGACGACATGGTCACGCTGGCGCACGCCGCGATCTGCCGGATCCTCGGGGAGGAGCTCGTGACGCGCGACGGCGTCGCGCAGCACGTCCGCCAGGCGATCCGCGAGGGCGGGTTCCTGGGCGCGGGCTCGAGCCTCGGGCAGCTCGCGATCCACGTGCACCCTCAGGATCTCGGAGCGCTCGAGGGCGACCCGCTGCTCGCGTCCTGGCTTCGCCAGCACGCCGCCGCCGGCGTCGTGCGCTGGGTCCCCGACGAGCGGGTTCGATTCGGCGGGTGCCTCGTTCGCTCCGGCGAGGGGACGATCGACGCCCGCCTCGAGACGCAGCTCACCGCCCTCCGGCGGGTGCTCGTCGAAGGGCGCGCGGCGATGCAGGCCGCCTCGAGCGCCGGGTCCGCGAGCCCGGCCGGAGGGGAGGGCGGCGGCGCGTGAGCCTCGGCCTCCTTACTGAACGCCTCCGGCGCGCGGAGCTGAGCCGTCGCCTCGGTCAGGTCCGGAAGCTCCACGGGCTTGCCATCGAAGCGGATGGCCCCCGCAGCCACGTCGGCGAGCTCTGCGCGATCGTCGGGCCAGGTGAGGAGCCGCCTCCCACGGACGCGGCGCTCCGGCTCGCTGCCGCGGACGGAGTCGACGAGGCGGTGGAGGTCTCGGCCACGGCGCCGGTGCTCGCCGAGGTCGTCGGGATCCAGCCGGGGCGCGTGACCCTCATGCCGTACGGCAGCGCCAAGGGGCTCACGGCGGGGAGCACCGTCGTCGCCCTCGGCAGCAACTCGAGCGTCGGGGTCGGTGAGCCCCTCGTCGGCCGCGTGATCGACGGCTTCGGCAGGCCGCTCGACGGGGGACCCACGCCGGCCTGTGCGCGGCAGCGCCCGCTGCGCGGTTCGCCGATGAACCCGATGCAGCGTCCGCGCATCCGCGAGGTGCTCGAGACGGGCATCCGTTCGATCGACGCCCTCCTCACGATCGGCCAGGGCCAGCGGGTGGGCATCTTCTCCGGCAGCGGCGTCGGCAAGAGCACGCTCCTCGGAATGATCGCGCGGCACGTCCGCGCCGACGTCAGCGTCATCGCGCTCATCGGGGAGCGCGGTCGCGAGGTGCGCGAGTTCATCGACAAGCACCTCGGGCCGGAGGGACTGCGGCGATCGATCGTCGTGGTCGCGACCGGTGACCAGCCGGCCCTCGCGCGCATCCGCGCAGCGCACGCAGCGCTCACGATCGCGGAGGACCTGCGGGAACAGGGCAAGCAGGTGCTCCTCACGATGGATTCCATCACGCGCTTCGCGATGGCACGCCGCGAGGTGGGGCTCTCGGCCGGCGAGCCGCCCACCGCCCGCGGCTACACGCCGTCCGTCTTCGCCGAGCTGCCGGAGCTCTGCGAGCGATGCGGGACCGCGCCGGGCGGTGGCTCGATCACGGCGCTGCTCACGGTCCTGGTCGAGGGGGACGACCTCAACGAGCCGATCTCCGACGCGCTCCGAGCCATCCTCGACGGGCACATCGTGCTGTCCCGGAGCATCGCGCACCAGGGCCAGTATCCTGCGATCGACCTCCTCAAGAGCGCGAGCCGGCTCTTGCCGGACGTGACGACGGAGCAGGACCGCAAGCTCGTCGCCGAGGCGATCCGGGTCATCTCGCTCCTCGACCGCAACAGGCAGATGGTGGAGCTCGGGGCGTACGAGAGGGGTACCAACCCCGAGCTCGACGCGGCGCTCGCCCGCCAGCCGAAGCTCCAGGAGTGGCTGCGGCAGACCGCGGGGGGCGTGCGGCGGGCAGAGGCGCTCGCGCAGCTCGTGAAGGCACTCGAGAAGCCCGCCGTCGCCGAGGCCGCCGCGCCGGTGGCTCGGCCTCGCACGAGGAGGGGACCGTGAGGATCGACCTCCGCCGCTTCGAGTACGCGCTCGAGCCGCTCCGGCGGCGCCGGCAGTGGGAGCTCGATGCGCTGCGGGCGGAGCTGGGACGTGTCCAGAAGCAGGTCTCCGAGGCCGAGGAGGCGGTCGAGCGGCTCCGGGGCGACCTCCGCGAAGCGACCACCGCGGCCGCACGCGACCTCTCGGCGCGCATCGATCCCTCCCGCCACCCGCGCTCCGTCGGCTGGCTCGTCCAGCTCCGCACCGCGATCGAGGCCGGAACCGCGAGGGTCGCGGCCCTCAGGACCGCGCGTGACCAGGTCCGCGCACGCCTCGTGGCCGGCCAGCAGAAGCTCGACACGCTCGAGCGGCATCGGGAGGAGTCTCAGGCGGAGTTCGCCCAGGTCGAGGAGGCGCGCCTCGCGACGGAGGCGGATCGGGACTGGCTCACCCGCCGTGACTGGGCCTCACGCACGCCGGCGAGGGAGGGCGACGAATGAGCGGGCCTCCCCTCCTCCAGCTCATCGCGCCCGCCGGCGCGACGAGTCCAGGCGCTCCGCCCGAGCGAGCGGGCGACAAGACCGACCGTGCGTGGCTCGCCTCGCTCGAGCGGGCGCTGGAGGCGGATCGGTCGCTCGCCGCCGCCGAGCGCAACGGCAAGAAGGTGGGCCTGGGAGGCCAGCTCGCGTCACCGCTGGCGGTGCGAGCGCCACTCGACGCCCTTCCGTCTTCGAGCGCCAGGCCGGCCAACGTCGCCGCCACGGATCGGGGCGCAGCCGAGGCGATCAGAGGTCCCAACGATGGCGCGCCGCGCGAGCCGCTGCGGTTTCACGTCGAGTGGACCGAGGCGGAGGCGGGCGTCCGGGTGTGGCTCGGGTCCGACCACCGCGGCGACGCTGCGCTCGATGCGCACGTCGCTGCGGTGGTAGCGGAGCTGCGGCGGCAGCTCGAGGTGCGAGGCGTCCGTCTCCTCACGGTCACGTGCAACGGGCGCGAGGTGTGGGCTGCGGAGAAGGACAACGAGACGAACGGGAGCCGTCCGGCTCCTACGGAGGGGTCATGAGCATCAGCGCGATCGGGGGCAGCGCGGGGGCGAGCGCCGCCAACTCCCTCACCATGGAGGACTTCCTGAAGGTGCTGCTGACGCAGCTCACCTACCAGGATCCGCTCAAGCCGCTCGACAACCAGCAGTTCATGGCGCAGATCGCCCAGTTCACGACGCTCCAGCAGACGCAGGAGCTGAACGAGAACATGGCGCGGCTCCTCAACAACCAGGCCGCGCTCCAGTCCGTCGGCCTGCTCGGCCGGACGGTGACGGTCACGACGGAGGCCGGGTCGATCACCGGTCGCGTCACGGCGCTCTCCTGGGCGGGCGCGACCCCGAGGCTGACGGTCGAGCCCACCGCCGGCACCACCCTGAACGACATCGAACTCAGCCAGATCACCGCCGTCCGCCCGTAGCAGTGAAGGGACCTCGACCATGATCGGGACCATCCACCTCGCCCTCAGCGGCCTTCAGGGCGCCGAGCGCGGGCTGCGCGTCATCGCCAACAACACCGCCAACCTGAACACCCCCGGGTTCAAGGGCTCGACCCTGATGTTCGCCGACATGTACTCGACGTCCAACGCCGGGACCGGGGAGCGGGGTCTTGGCCTGGCGACGCTCGGCACCGTGCTCTCGTTCCAGCAGGGCCAGCTGCAGAACACCGGCAACAACCTCGACCTCGCGATCGACGGGTTCGGCCTCTTCACGATCCGCGACAGGGACGGGAACATCCGGTACACGCGCGACGGACAGTTCAAGTTCGACGCGAACGGGATCCTCGTCACCGCGAACACCGGGGACCAGGTCCTCGCGTACGACGGCGCCGGCGCCCTCGTCCCGGTGAACATCTCCACCCTGCGGCTCCAGGATGCGCACGCGACCGAGAACGTCACGTTCTCCGGCACGCTCTCGACGGGGATGGCCGAGGTGACGGTCCAGGGCGTGACCGTCATCGACCGCGCCGGCGGGACCCACTCGCTGACGGTGCACTTCACGCGGGTGACGAACTCGGACGGCACGTGGACCGGGGCCTGGAACGTCCGGGTGGATGGCGATCCTGCGCTCGTCGACGGGCACACGACGGGGGAGCTCGTCTTCAACAACGGCCGGCCGGAGGAGGGCCACTCGCAGGTTCGGATCCAACTCGCGGTTCCTGCGCAGGATCCGATGGAGGTGGTGCTGGACTTCAGCACCAACGTGGTCTCCTCGGCGATGGGGTCGAGCTCGACGATCGCCGTGGGCACACAGGACGGGTACGGCGCGGGGATCCTGACGGCGACGAGCTTCGACGCGCTGGGGCGCCTGGTGCTCACGTACTCCAACGGCCAGACGACCCGGGGCGACGAGCCGCAGGCGCCGCCCGCGGCGCGGGTCCGGCTCGCGCTGGCCCGGTTCGACTCGCTCGACGCGGTCCGGCCGGTCGGCGACAACCGCTACGAGTCCATCGACGATCGCGCATGGGTCCACGGCTTCGCGGGTGACAGCGGGTTCGGGAGCGTTCGATCGGCGGTCCTCGAGATGTCGAACGTGAACCTCTCGAGCGAGTTCAGCAACCTCGTCATCCTGCAGCGGGGCTACCAGGCGTCGTCTCAGGTGGTCTCGACCGCCAACGAGATGCTGGCCGAGCTCTTCGGGATGAAGGGCAAGTGAGCGCCGCGCGTCACAGCAGGAACGGCGCGGCGCGCGCGGTGCCGCCCGGGGGGCTCCTCTCGGTCGAGGAGTCCGCCGTAGGGCCGCGGCCGCTCCGGTCATGGAGCGACGAGCAGGTCGCGCGCGTCCGAGACGCGGCGAGAGCGGCGCTCGAGTCCTGGCGAACGGCGTGGGCGGTCGCGTCGCCGTCCAGCGCGATCGAGTGCGCGCGCGCCGATGAGACGCCGCTCGCGGCGGGTGAGAGCTGGCGATCGCTGGGAGGCGCCTCTGGAGCATGGTCGTGCTTCTCCCGAGACGACGGCGGTCTCGCGGGCGTCGGGCCTGGGGAGTCGGAGCTCCGGCGGGCGCTCGTCGGGACGGGAGAGGAGACGCCCGTGGGGAGCGAGCTCGTCCACGGGGCGTGGCACGATCTCGAGCAGCGGCTCGTCTCCGGGCTCGGCCTGCAGCCGAAGGCGGGGCCGGCGCAGGCGGGCCCGTGCCCGGGCCTGTGGCGCAGGTGGTCCGGTGCGCTGCTCCTGTGGATGCCCTGGTGGAGCGCGCAGCTTCGGGTGCTCGTCTCCGGTGATGAGGTCGAGCGCCTTCTCTCTCCGTCGGGTCGACCCGCGACGAGGAGGGCACCTCGTAGCGTCCTCGTCGCGCTCGCGCAGGCGACCTCCACGCGGACGATCAGGGTCGAGGTGCAGCTCGAGCCGTTCGAGCTCGACGTGGGAGCGCTCACGTCGATGCGCGTCGGCGACGTCCTTCGCACGTCGCACGGGCTCGAGCGTCCACTGCTCCTGGGCGTCGGCACGGCGGGGACGGAGGGGGCCGTGGAGTGGGCAGGGCTCCTGGGCCGCGCGGGCTCGAACAGGGCCGTGGAGATCGTCGGAGAACGTGGGGCAACGCCATGAGAGAGTACGATGCGACCCAGAAGTCGTCCGCCGGCACGGTGAAGCCGATCGCCCTCGGGGAGCTCGACCCCGGGTCTGCGGCGGGGGTGGGTACCCCACTCGCCGGCGGTGGCGCGCTCCTCGGCGCGCTCAAGAACGTGAAGGTCAAGCTCACTGTGTGCGTCGGTTCGGTCGAGGTCCCGCTCGGCGACCTCGCGCGCGCGAAGTCTCAGCAGGTCCTCGTGCTCGATCAGGGCATGGAGGAGCCCGTGGACGTGCTGCTGGAGGGCCAGGTCGTCGCGCGCGGGGTCCTCGTCGCGGTGGACGACCGGTTTGGAATCCGGTTGACCGAGCTTCCCGTGCAGCCCGAGCCCGTCGCGGGCGGGGCCGAACGATGAGGCCTCCATCGTCCGCTCGTGCCGCGCCTGTCGAACCACGACCGGTGACGCACCATCCTCGAGCACTGGCGCTCGCGCTGCTCCTCTGCAGCATGGGGACAGGGCTGGTTCGACCTCACACCGCGCGCGCCGCCGTTCCCGACCCCGAGCGAACAGCGGTCAGGATTCCGTCGGAGATCCCGGTGCGCCGCTCCGACGCCGTGAGCGAGCCCGCTCCGGGCTCGCTCCGAGGCGTGGTGATCGGGCTCACGCTCCTGGTGGCGATGGCGGTCGTGACGGCGCGGCTCAAGAAGGGCGGCGTCGGCAGCGCGAGGATCCTCGGTGCGAGCGCGTGGTTCGGGCGCCTCACTCGAGGCGCACCGGCCGAGAGGGTCCGGGTCATGCAGTCTGTCCGGCTCACGCCGCGATCGAGTCTGCACGTCGTCCTCTGGGATGGGCGGGAGCTGCTCGTGGCCTGCGCCGACGCAGGCGTCTCGGTGCTCGGGTCCAGGTTGCCGCCCTCCGACTCCGACGCGCCCGAGGCCGCGGCGACCCCGCCCGCGGCGGAGGGAGGAGCGGCGTGATGCGCGCGAGGATCCAGCGGCTCCTGAGGGCGACGCTCCTCGCCTGCGTCCTCGCGCTTCCCGCGGTGTGCGCACACGCCGCGGAGCCCAGGGCCGGATCGGCGCAGGTCACGTCCTCCATCCGGAGCGAGGCTCCGAGCTCCATGAAGTCCGGGGACACGGCGCAGGCACTGCGGATCGTCCTCGGACTCACGGTCCTCGCGATCCTGCCGGCGCTCGTCATCTCGCTCACACCGTTCCTGCGGATCATCATCGTGCTCTCGATGCTCCGGCACGGCCTGGGGATGAACGAGACGCCGCCCAACCCGGTCCTGATCGGGCTCTCCCTGTTCCTGACCCTCTTCACCATCTCCCCGGTGCTCGAGCGGATGAACGCGGAGTCGCTCCAGCCGTTCATGGCGGGGAGCATCTCCATGGAGGCGGGGTACGAGAAGGCCGTGGACCCGCTCCGCGAGTTCATGGTCCGGCAGACGCGGGAGGAGGATCTCGCGCTGATGGTGGAGCTGTCGAAGGCGCCCGCGCCCCGGACGATGGACGACATCAGCAACGTCCAGCTCGTCCCCGCGTACATGCTCTCGGAGCTCCGCGCAGCCTTCCAGATCGGCTTCGTCGTCCTCCTGCCGTTCCTGCTCATCGACCTGGTCGTGTCCACGATCTTGATGGCCCTGGGCATGATGATGATGCCGCCCGTCTCGGTGAGCCTCCCGCTCAAGGTCCTCATGTTCGTGCTCGTGGACGGCTGGAGCCTGCTCGTCAAGGCGCTGGTGGGGTCGTTTCACTGACGGCCAGGATGGACCGTGCGATGCCAGACCACTGGGCGCCGTACCGGCCACCGCCGACGCCGGCGGACGAGCCCCTCCGCGCGGAGTCCGGGGATCCCGTCCGGTGTGAGGCGGAGCTGTGGAGGCGGTGGCGCGAGGAGGGTGAGCGCGCTGCACGCGACCTGCTGGCGGAGCGGTACCGGGGGTACGCGAAGAGCCTCGCCGCGCGGCTCTTCTCACGGCGATCGTTCAACGACGTCGCGTTCGAGGAGTACCACCAGCTCGCGCTCCTGGGCCTCATGGAGGCGATGGACCGGTTCGACCCCGCTCGAGGGGTGAAGTTCAAGACCTTCGCGACCCCTCGAATCCAGGGGGCGATCCACAATGGGCTCGAGACGCTCACGGAGCGACATCAGCAGATCGCGATGCGGCGGCGCCTCGCCTCCGAGCGCACCGCCTCGCTCGTCCCCGAGCACATGGCCCTGGGCGATCCCGAGAAGCTGCTCGCGCAGCTCGGGGACGTTGCCGTCGACGTCGCCCTGGCGTTCATCCTGGACGGGATCGGCCTCGGCCCGGATGCGCGAGAGAGGCTCCCCGGCAATGCCTACGCGGAGACGGAGCTCAGTCAGGTGCGCGCGAGGCTCTGGCAGGGTGTCGAGCAGCTCTCCGCCCAGGAGCGCGAGGTGCTCGAGCTGCACTACCGGCGCGGCAGGCGCTTCGAGGAGATCGCGCGCCACATGGCGCTGAGCAAGGGGCGCATCTCCCAGATCCACTCCCAGGCCGTCGGCCGGCTCCGGAAGCTCTTCTCGACGACCGGGCTGTGCGACGTCACGTTCTGATTCTGAGCAGGTGAGGAGAGCGAGAATGGCCGACCAGGCGGCTGCCAGGCAGAGACTCACGAGGGTCCAGGGCTATCGAGCCGGCGATCCGGGCAACGAGACCTTGCGCGCGGACGTCTTCTACACGGCGCTCGAGGCCGGTGCGCCGGAGGTGGCGGAGGCCGAGCTCATGCGTGCGCTCGGCGAGAAGCCCGAGGACCCCGTCTGGCGGCACCGGCGCTCCACGCTGCTCCTCGCGACGAAGCGGTACGACGAGGCGCGCGCGGCGTTGCAGGAGCTCATGGACGCGGGGATGGACGATCCAGCGATCGTCCACGATCTCGCGTTCGCGCTGTTCCGGTCCGGTCACGTGGAGCGTGCCGCGGAGACGGTTCTTCCCCTGCTCGACGTTCCGACGCAACGCGAGGGGCCGGCCTGGCCCCTGTGGCTCCGCTGCATGCACCGGCTGGAGCGCGAAGAGGTCGGGCTCGAGAGGTTCCGAGCCCAGCTCGCCGAAGGCGGCCCTTCGATCGATGCGGTCGGCGTCGCGAGCTTGATGGCGATCGACGTGGGGCGGCTCGCAGAGGCCAACGTCTGGTCGAAGACGGCGCTGCAGCATGCTCCGGATCATCTGGAGGCGCTCGTCGCCCGGGGCACGCTGGCGCTCTCGACCGGGGCGCTGCAGGAGGCGCAGCAGTGCTATGAGCGAGGGCTGAGCGTGAGCCCGGCGGACGGACGGACCTGGTCCGGGCTCGCGCTCGTGCGGATGGCGTTCGGAGACCTGGCGGGGGCCGACGCGGCGTTCGGCCATGCGGTGACGAACATGCCGGACCACGTCGGGACGTGGATCGCCCATGGCTGGTGCCGAGTCTTGCTCGAGAAGCCCGCCGAAGCACGGAAGAGCTTCGAGGAGGGGATCCAGCGCGACCGGAACATGGGCGAGAGCCACGGAGGCCTCGCCGTGGCGCTCGCGCGTCTCGGAGAGGTGGATGCCGCCAAGCGCGAGATCGAGATCGCGCTGCGCCTGGACCCCACCGGGATGGGCGCGAGGTATGCAGAAGCCGTGCTCGACGGGAAGGCCGAAGATCCCGACACGGTACGAAAGCTGTCTTTACTGGCCGCGAGGGCGGTGAGGTCGTCGCGCTGATCCCGTGTCGCCGCGTATCGACTATCTGGGCGGATGACTCCGCCCGGAGGCGGGAACCAGAGGCGGATGTACACGGCCGCTGAGTCACGCCGCATGCGCCTCCCAGGCGCAAGGGCGCAGCTCCAGGTACTTGAAGGTGCAGGCGAAGCGCTCGCCCACCGGGCTGCAGGCGTAGACCCCGGCGGAGAGGACCTCCGGGCAGTCGTGGAGGTGCGTGACCCGGAGCTGGTGCCAGTCCGCGCCGTCGGAGGCGCACTCCACCAGGAAGTCGTCGCCGCGGCGGCTCACGCGGTAGGTCATCTCGCGGACCTCGCCCGCCACGTCCTGCGTGGCCCAGTCCGAGAACCCGAGGTTCGTCACCACGGAGCCCAGCCGGCCCCGGCGCTCGTCCTCCCGCTCCACCGAGCACTTGATCCAGCTCTCCGGCCCCGCCCGGACCATGAGGCCACACTGGTCGTACTGGGCGCGCGGCGTCCAGCGGGCCCGCGCCTCGAGCGTGAACTCGCCTGCCACCTGGAGCGCCCAGAGGTGGCCGTCGTCGCGGCGGACCCCGTAGTGGGTGCGCTGCCAAAAGTCGGTCCGCGCGCCGGTCTCGAGGTGGAGGCCGCCTCCGAAGCGGTGCGTCGGGGGCGGATTGAGCCAGGCGCCGCGGGGCTCGGGGCCGGCGAAGTCGAAGCGGATCGGGGCGGCGGGGCGGAGCGGGTCCATGTGATCTCCGGAGGGTCGACGCCCGCATTCTGCCCCAGCCAGCCGCGCCGGGCACCGGCTGGTCCGGGTGCCCCATCAGCGGATCGTCGCGCGTGGGTCGGGCCAGGCGAGCGCGATGCCCAGCCGCGACGCGAGGAGCTGCTGGTACTCCGCGAGGCGCGGTGCCGAGGCCCGGACCTGGCGCGGCGTCAGCCGGCGCTCGAGGCAGTGTGCGGCGAGCGCTCCGGCGGCCTCCCCGACGTTCCACTCGACGGGGTGGAGCCGGTAGCAGCCGTTCGTGATGTGGGTGATGCCGATGTCCTTCGCGGCAGGGAGCAGGTTCTCCATGCGAACGGGGATCAGGGCGCCGAGCGGGATCTGGAACGGCCAGCTGCTGATGTCGACGTACGTCCTGTGCCGCGTCGTGGGATGCAGATCGATCCGGTAGCTCCCGATGCCGACGCTGTCGGCGAACACCTCGGCGCCCTCGATCCCTTCGCGCGCCTCGACGCCGACGTGCTGTTCGAGGACGGTGAACTCGGCGAGGATCCGGCGGCTCTCCCGCACGTAGACCTGCTTCGCGAGCCCGTCCGAGGTCCCGACCACGTCGGGCCGGAGGCGGAGGCCCGGGTAGCCGCGCCCGCCGTCGGCGCGGGGCGCCTCGGTCTGCATCCAGTACAGGAAGGACAAGCTGAGCTGGCGCGCCGCCCGGAGGTGGCGCGATCGCTCGTCCTCCGGGACGCCGATCACCGGGCCCAGCCAGTAGTCGTTCTGCGGCCAGTTCACGAGGGAGATGTCGCTCGGGCACGCGCCGGCCGGGAAGTGGTCGCGGGCGAGGATCCGCCGGAACTCCCACAGCCCGTCCCGTCCGTCCTCCTCGAAGATGCGCTGCTGCCGGATGTCCAGCGTCACCGGATCGACGAAGACCCACCCGAGCTGTGGACCAGGCCAGAAGTCCGCCCGGTACGCGCGCCAGAAGCCGTAGTCCTCCGGGCGCTCGATGGTGTGGTCCTCGCCGGGGAGATGGTCGATGGCGAAGCAGGCGGTCACGGACTGCTGGTCGAGGGGGTCCGGCGGACCGGTGAGCGCGTGCGGCTCTCCGGTCTGCGCCTGGCTCTCGGCGCCGAGGACGTGCTCGACGCCTGCGAGCGGCAGCAGCTCGCCCCACTCCGTCGCGTCCAGGACGAACGGCGCGGCGATCACGGTCTCGCTCCCGCTCTCGTCGCTGCGCATCGTCACGGCCTTCACGCGGTCGCCGTCCACCTCGACCGCGATCGGCCGCCGCCGCGGGAGGATCTCGATCGTCCTGGAGGCGAGGTGCGGGGCGAGGAGCTCGTACAGGACGGCGAGCGCGACCCTGGGCTCGTGGCACAGCGAGCTCACGCGCCCCATGCCGGGGTTGAGGTGTGCGTCGAAGCGTGCGCGGGGCGTGAGCGGATAGTTCCGGCGGTAGTAGTCACGGATCCCGGCGCGCAGGCGCTGATAGGTCGGGGTGCAACCCGTGCCCTCGATCCAGGGGTGCTCGTCGGGAGGAACGGCCTGGGCCGTGAGCTGCCCCCCGATCCAGCTCGTCTCCTCGGTCAGGATCACGCGCTTGCCGAGGCGGGCGGCCGCCAGCGCGGCGGCGACCCCGCCGAGGCCGCCGCCCACGACGAGCACGTCGGTGCGCCGCTCGGACCTCACAGCCGCACCATGTCGGGTTCGGCCGCGCCGGTCTTCCCCGCTGTGGAGAGGAGGCGTAGCGCGAGCTGGGTGTTGAGGCGCGCCCGCGCGCGGAGATCCTCGAGACCCGAGACGATGCGGCTGCGCAGCTCGTCACGCTCGTCCCAGGCGCGATCGATGGCCGCGATGAGCTCTCCGGCGCTCACGTGCCCGAGGCGAGGCGCCGGGAGGCGGAGCTCCTCGAGGAAGCCGAGCACCTTGGTCGCGTAGGGGAGCGCGACGAAGGGCAGCCCCGCGAGCGCGGAGAGGATGAGGAAGTGCAGCCGCATCCCCACCGTGAACGAGAAGTGCCGCAGCAGCGAGACGATCTGCCCGGGGGTGTACTCCCGCTTCAGGACCGTGGCGCGCTGCGCGCGGCGCATCTGGCCCACCACCCCGTGGCAGTGCTGGACGTCGTACCGCCGCCGCTCGAGCGGGAAGAAGACCACCTCCGCGTCGAGCCGATCGACCATGAAGTCGGCGGCGCTCGCGAGCAGGCGGTGGTAGTGCTCGAGGTTGAGCCCCGGCTCGAGCGCGCTCCGTTCGCGCACGAGGAACGGCTCACGGACCGAGAACCCGATCAACGTGCAGTCGGGATCGATCGCCTCGGCCCGGAGGATCTCGTCGAGCGTGAGCGGCTCGGGCTCGAGGAGGACCGCCGGGTCCGCGGTGAGGGTGACCTCCCGCTCGAGGCCGATCTCCTCGAAGAGCTGGCGGGAGTGGCGGTCGCGGACCGTGATGACGGCCGCTCGCCGGAGGGCGTCTCGGACCCTCGAGCGTACGGGCGAGTCCGAGAGCAGCGGGCCCGCGCTCACGGCGTGGACCATCACGGGGACCCCGACGTCGTGCGCGATGAAGACCTCGCGGAGGAACAGGTCGGCGTCGTTCTCGTACAGGATCCCTCCACCGCCGAGGATGAAGAGGTCCTGCCGGGCGATCAGCTCCTGGGCCTCGCGGCGGGACGAGCGACCGAGCTCCACCGCGTGCTCCACCCGGTGCCGCCGCAGCGTGTCCGCGGGATCCCTGGTGAACACCGTGAGCTCCACGGGCAGGGACCGGCGCAGCTCCGCGACGATCGCGGTGAGGATCGCCTCGTCGCCGAGGTTGTGGCCGCCGTAGGAGCCCGAGATGGCGATCCGCGTGGTTCCCTGCATGGAGTCCTCCGGCGAGGGTCCGAGGCCGCGAACGCGCGCGCGGCTCCACCTTCGCTGCATGGACGGTAGGGACTCGTGCCGTGGGAGGAAAGGCGGGCTCGGTGTGTGCGAGTGGACCGCAGCGCAAGGGATGCGTGCTGCTGCGCCCAGCGACGCGGAGCCTGCAGTCGCGATCGGTCGTTCGAGTACTCACCGTGGGGAAGGGGGTGGAGGAGGTGGAGACGATGCGCGTTCTCGTCGTCCTGAGGAGGCGTTCGGAAGGGCGGCCGCTGGCGGCCGCGTTCGAGGCGGCGACCTTCGGGACGGCGGGGCCGGTGAAGGTGGTCGCGGTCGTTCCGCGCAGGGCGCTGCCACCTCCGCCGCCGGCCCCCTGGAACCCTGGAAGCTGGGTCTCGTCCGCGGAGCTCACCACCCGAGTTCGCAACGACACGGAGCGGCTG
Organism: Pseudomonadota bacterium; assembly: GCA_023411405.1. Lineage (GTDB taxonomy): Bacteria > Myxococcota > Myxococcia > Myxococcales > Anaeromyxobacteraceae > Anaeromyxobacter. Next base: position 14,196 of record JAEYOU010000188.1, read on the forward strand.
GCGTCTCGGCTCGCCTCCGGAGGGCGCCCACCGCGCGCCCGCCGCCGTGCCGCCCGGGGGGAGTGACCTCCGCGGTTACGGTGTCACCCTCCCGGCAGGCGCGAGCCCAAGAATTCTTCGGAGATCCCGCCTCGTGCAGCGAGGCCGCCCGGCACGGCACGTGCTTCTTCTGGCGCGAACGTTCGCGTCCGAGCCCGGGCGCGCACCCGACCACGGAGAGCACGCAGATGCGTAAGTGGACCCTCACCTTCCTCACCGCCGCCGGCCTCGCCGCCGCCGCGCTCCTCCTCCCGTCCCAGGGCGACGCCGCCGATGCGAAGGCGCCGAAGGTCGTCCAGCTGTCCATCACGGACGACGGCGTGTCGCCGATGGCCATCCCCGCGAAGATGGGCGAACCGCTCCGGATCGCCATCACCCGCACGACAAACGCGACCTGCATCACGCAGGTCGTGGTGAAGGACTACGGGATCAACCAGCCGGTCCCGCTCAACAAGACGGTGAACGTGGACATCACGCCGAAGGCGACGGGCAAGGTCCGCATCACCTGCGGGATGGGCATGGGCGTCGCCGTCCTGAACGTGCAGTGACGGCCCGACGGGGCGGGGGAAGCCGCAGCTAGAACGGCAAGGCTCCCCCGCCGCGCACGGCCCGCAAGACCTGCTGGACGTCCAGCGTGCGCGCGCGCGTGTCGATCTCCGGCGCGAAGCGCGCCTGGAGCCCCTTCGCCTGGTCGAACATCCCCTGGTACGCGCGCCGGAGCCCGTCGCCGTCGAGGCGGCGCCCGGCGCCGTAGTACTGTTTCGCGACCTGCCCGAGCGCGTAGGTCGTGGCGAAGGAGAAGGCGGACCCGGTGGCCTGGCCGCCGAGCCCGCGGAGCAGGCCGCCGCCGAGCTTCCCGAGGAGCCCGCCGACGATCTTCCGGCCGAACTCCTCGACGTACTGCGAGGTGAGGCCCACGCCGGCGGTGGCGAGGAAGTCCTTCACGTGCCCGCGGTCCAGCTCGTAGCCGTGCCCGCGGCCGATCTCGTAGACCATCTTCATCTGCAGCGGAACGATGGCCATCGAGGCGAGCGACTGCGGCAACAGCTCCAGCGCGCCGTTCAGGATGGCGTAGTTCAGGATGGAGCGATCGAGCGCCTCCACGTCGGGTCGGAGCGGCGGACCCTGCGGCGCGGCGCCGGCGCCCGGCGGTGGGGCCGTGGCCACCGCGGTCTCGCCCGCGGGCGCCAGGGGCGCCGC
>JAEYOU010000332.1 GCA_023411405.1 Pseudomonadota bacterium
GCGGCAGCCCGGCGGACCGCGGCGCGCCGTGTGCGTGGTAGCGCGCGAGGACGGCGTCCTTGCCGATGTGGCGTTCGAGGCGTCCGGCCTCGCCGCCATCGTCGCCCGCGACCGCGAGCTGGCCGAACTCGCCCGCGAAGCCGGACGCGCCGCGGTGGAGGTGGCCGCCGATCACGACGCCGCCGCCGGCGCCGTTCTCGATGAGCAGGAACGCGACCGTGTCGGCGCGCGCGTCGGCGCGCGCGTAGGACTCGCCGAACGCGAAGGCGTTGGCGTCGTTCTCCACCCGGATCGGCACGCCGCCGAGCCGCCGCCGGAGCAGGGCCTGGACGGGGACGTTGCGCCAGCCCAGCATGAGCGCGTTCCGCACCACGCCTTCGCGGACGAGCGCCGGGACGGCCACGCACACGCCGCGGAGCCGGGCGCGCGGGAGGCCGAGCGCCACCACCGCCTCCTGGATCAGCGCGGCGGCTCGGGCGACGCCGGTCGCCGGTGGCCGCTCGCGGGTGGGGTAGGCGACGGTGCGGCGCACGAGCTCGCGCGCCGAGAGGTCCACCCCCACGAGGGTGAGGTGGTCCACCCCGATCTCGACGCCGAGGAAGGCCGCGCCGTCGGGGTCGAGCTCGACCACGATGCCCGGGCGCCCGGTCCGCCGCGCGGCCCCGGGCGCGGCCGGCCGCTCCCGGGCGAGGCCGTCGGCGAGGAGATCCTCGACGATGAACCCGATGCTGGAGCGGTTCATCCCGAGGTGGCGCGCGAGGTCCGCCCGGCTCATGCCGCCCGCGCGGAACAGCGCGTTGAGGGCCCGGATCTCGTTCAGGTAGCGGATCGATCGGGGAGTGGCCACACCAGGGACCTCGCGGCGGGGCGGGCGCGCGACTTTGTTGGTTGTACCAGCGAAAAACGCGCGCCGTCAACGCCGCGGAGGTCGCGGATCGGGCGGGCGCTCCCCATGAAGAAAACGGAGGAGGGCGTGTGCCCTCCTCCGTCGACTCCCTGCCTGCGCGAGCGCCGCTAGTACGCTTCCTTCATGTACTGCTGGACGTTCTCCGCCGTGACGACGATCGTCGGCTCGACGATGTTCTTCTCGAACTTCTCGCCCTGCAGGATCTTCTTGGCGAGCGCCACGGCGCGGCCGCCCATGGTGGGCAGGTACGACATGGAGGCGCCGTAGAGCGGGTCCTTGGCGGCCATCCGCGCGTAGGCGGACTTGGAGCCGCCCATGCCGGTGACGAACTGGATGTCCTTGCGGTTCGCGTTCTTGATGGCGGTGAGCGCGCCGACGGCGGACTCGTCGTCCTGCGAGAAGACCGCGTCGATCTTCGGGTAGGCGGGGAGGATGTTGGTCATCGCCTTCAGGCCCGCCTGCTGGTTGAACTCGCCGTCACCCTCCACGAGCACCTTGATGCCGGGGAAGTCCTTCTTCAGGACCTCCATGAAGCCGTTGTAACGCTGGAGGTCGATCGGGATGCCGACGTAGCTGCGCAGCACGGCGATCTGGCCCTTGCCCTTCAGGCGACCGCCGATGTACTTCGCGGCGTTCCTGCCGCACTGCACGTTGTCGCCGCCGTAGAAGACCGTGTACTGGTCGCCCTCGACCGGCCGGTCGATGACCATGATCTTGGTGCCGGACTTGTAGATGTCCCGCACGATCGGGGTCATGAGGGTGCCGTTGCCGGGCAGGATGGCGATCATGTCGTACTTGCCGGCCCGGAACGTCTGCATGATGTTGAGCTGGTCGGCGTCGTCGACCGCGTTCTTCACCACGATCTCGAAGTTCTGCTTGTCCTTCGCGATCTCCTCGGTGATCGAGTCGAGCAGCTTCGCCTGCCACGCGTTGTTGGCCGGCGGCAGGGAGACGGCGATCCGGAACTTCTTGTCGGCGGCCCGGGCCTGGGGGACGAGCACGAGGGCTGCGACCAGCGCGAGAACCATCCTCTTCATCATCTGTGGTTCCTCCTCGACAGGGTGTCCTGCGACTTCGCTCCGAACTCAGGGACCGTCTCGACGAGTCCGACGACGTCGTCCCTCACGGCTCCCGAGACTTGCATCGTTCCTCGCGCGCCGCAATGGTGCGACCGGCGCCGGGGGCCCTTCATTCAACGTGCACCCACCCTCAGTGGAGGACTCCACGCAGGTACGTGGTTCACATTCAGCCCGCTCCTCCCACCTCCGACCGGGCGGACGCACGGTTCATCGCTCGCGACGCTGCAGCAGCACCGCGAAGAGGATGACCGATCCCTTCACGGCCCCCGCCAGGTACGGCGAGATGTCGAGCATGATCATCATGTTGCTGACGGTGCCGAGGATGATGCACCCCACGACCGTCCCGATCATCCGGCCCCGCCCGCCTGCGAGCGAGGTCCCGCCTGCCACCACGGCGATGATGGCCTCGAACTCGTACAGGTAGCCCTGCGTCGCCGCCGCGACGGCCTGCATGCGCGAGACCTCGATGATCGCGGCGATCCCGGTGCAGAACCCGACCAGCATGTACGTGAGGATCCGGATCCGATCGACCTTGATCCCGGAGTAGCGGGCCGCGTTCTCGTTTCCACCCACCGCGAACACGTACGACCCGAACTTCGTCCGCGTGAGCACGACGTGGAAGGCGACCGCCAGGGCCACGAGGATGAGGAAGGGGTAGGGGAGGAAGGACAGCGACCCGAACCCGAGCACGGACGGGAAGCCCTCCACGCTGATGGTCGCGCCGCGGCAGAGGCGCATGACGAGCGACCGGGCGATGATGCCCACCGCCAGCGTCACGATGAACGGCGGGAGGTTCGCCTTGGTGATGAGCATGCCGTTCGCGTACCCGAAGGCGATGGCCACCACGATGCAGGCGAGCACGGCGACCGGGATCGGGACCAGCGGAGCGCCGGCCTCGTTCGTCATCCGTGTGAGCTGCACGAGCGCGGCCGCCGACGTGGCGAGCACCGGTCCGGAGGAGAGGTCGATCCCCCCGCCGATGATCACGAAGGTCATGCCCAGGGCGATGATGCCCACGATCGAGGCGTTGATGAGGACGGCGGACAGGTTCCCGGGCGTCAGGAACCGTCCCCCCGTGACGAGGCCGCAGATCGCGACGATCGCCGCGAAGACGAACAGGATGCTGTAGTTCTGCCAGACGCCCCGCACGAGATCGCCGTGGGAACGGCGCTCCGAGACGGCCTCAAGTGCCTCCATGCTCGCCTCCGGCGCGCACGTCCGTCGCGCAGTACATGATCTTGGCCTCGGTCATCTCGGAGGCGGCCAGCTCTCCGGTGATCCGGCCCTCGTGCATGACGAGGACCCGCTGGCAGATGCTCAGCACCTCCGGGAGGTCGGAGGAGACCACCACCACCCCCACACCCTCCGCGGCGAGCTCCCGGATGATGTCGTAGATCTCCTGGCGCGCGCCCACGTCCACGCCGCGCGTCGGCTCGTCGAGCACCAGCACCTTCGCGCCGGCCATGAGCCACTTCGCCAGCGCGACCTTCTGCTGGTTCCCGCCGGAGAGGCTGCTCACGAGCTGGTCCGGGCCCTGGCAGCGGATCCGGAGCCGCCCGATCATCCGGCGGCTGGCGTGGGCCGTCGCCCGCCTGCCCTTGAAGACCCCGCCCGTCTTCTGCCAGCGCACGTAGTTCGCGTTCTCGCCGATGTCCCGGCCGAGGACGAGGCCGGTGTCCTTGCGGTCCTCGGTCACGAACCCGAGGCCCGCGTGGATCGCGTCGATCGGGCCGCGGATGTCGGCCGGCTTCCCGTCGACGAGCACCGTGCCCGTCTCCGGCTTGCGGATCCCGAAGAGGACCTCCATCACCTCGGTCCGCCCGGCGCCGACGAGGCCCGCGAACCCCAGGATCTCGCCCCGCCGGACCCGGAACGACACGTCCTTCAGGAGCCGGTCGGACACGCTCCGGGCCTCGAGGACCACCGCCGCAGGATCGCCCGCGAAGTCGGCCGCCCGGGTGTCCTTGACCTCGCGGCCCACCATCAGCGTGGCGATCTCGCGGGGGGTGACGTCCGAGACCTTCTTCGTGGCGACGAGGCTCCCGTCGCGGAGGACGGTCACCCGGTGGCAGACGTCGCCGATCTCCTTCAGCCGGTGGGAGATGTAGACCATCGAGATCCCCCGCGCGCTCAAGCTCGCGATGAGATCGAAGAGGATCCGCGTCTCCTTGCCCGTGAGCACGGCGGTGGGCTCGTCGAGGATGAGGAGCCCCACGTCGAAGGAGGTCGCCTTCGCGATCTCCACCATCTGCTTCTGGGCGATCTTGAGCTCGCGCACCTTGCGCCGCGGGTCGATCTTCTCGCCCAGCCGCTGGAGCTGCGCCGCGGCGGCCTCGTTCATCCTCCGGAAGTCGATGAGCCCCGACCGTCCGCGCGGCTCGCGGGCGAGGAAGATGTTCTGCGCGACGGTCAGCTCGTCGAGGAGGTTGAGCTCCTGGTGGATCATCGAGACGCCCAGCCCCTGCATCTCGCGGGGGTTGGCCCCCGGGGGCACGCTCGCCCCCTTCACGACCACCGTCCCGGCGTCCTGCGCGTGGATGCCCGCCAGGATCTTCATGAGCGTGGACTTGCCCGCGCCGTTCTCCCCGCAGAGGCCCATCACCTCCCCGCGATCGACGGAGAAGTCGACCCCGTGGAGCACCTCGACCCCCGAGAAGCTCTTCCGGATCCCCTGCATGCGCAGGGTGGGGGCCGTGAGCGGGACGTCCGCGCTGTCGTGCATGGTTGCCGATTCGATCATGGGCGTCCCCACTCGGGCCCGCGTCCTCCGCGTCCGTCAGGTGTGCTTCTCCGCCTCCGCCAGCTTCCCCTTCTCCAGCCGGATCTGCTTCAGCCCCAGCGTGTACTCCTTCTCGTGCGTGGCGCACCCGACCGGCCGCTGCCGGATCAGGAACTCGATGCAGTTGTCGCAGCAGGTGCACCAGTCGATCTCGGCGTCCTTGCCGGCCTCGAGCTTCGCGGGCACGTAGGGATCGGCGAGCGACTGGCGGCCGAGCGCGACCATGTCGCAGACGCCCGCGCGGATGTTCTTCGCGGCCCAGTACGTGAACGAGGACTCCTCCCGCTTCACGCCGCGGAACGGGTTCTTGCCGTCGCGGAACATCGAGTACGCCGAGCCGATGACGGCGGTCTCCGGCTTCAGGACCTTGCGCAGCTCCTTCTGGAACCAGAAGTGGAGGTACGCGTAGTCGGGGATGCGCTTGTCCGGCTGGGTGAGCGCCAGGGTCAAGGACGGGTTGCCGGCCGACTGGATGACGTACTTCGCGCCGCGCGCCTCGAGGTTCTTCACGAGGTCGTGGATCTCGGTGAGATCGATGACCGGCGAGTCCGGCGCCATCGTGCCCATGCCGCCCGGCAGGCCCTCCCAGACCGAGAGCTTGGAGCCGACGATGAACTTCGGGTCGTTGATCTCCTTGGCCACGCGCTCGTAGTACTCGTAGACGAAGCGGGTGCGGTTGCCCCAGGAGCCGCCGTACTTCCACTTGCGATCGTTGAACGGGCGGAGGAGCTGGGAGCCGAAGTAGCCGTGGCAGATCTTGAAGTCCACGCCGTCCGCGCCGCAGTCGTGCGCCATCTTCGTCGCGAACACGAACCGGTCGAGGATGAAGTCCACCTCCTCCTCGCTGAGGAGCCGGCCCTCGTAGCCCGGGAAGGGCTTCACGCAGACGCGCTCGGAGAACGCGGGGTTCGAGAGCTCGCCGGAGTGGGTGAGCTGCCAGAGCAGGAGCGGCTTCGGGTTCACCTCCCGCACGTGCTTGACGAGGTCGGTCAGGGCCTGCTGGTTCTGCGGGAGGGCGGTGAGCTGGTGATCGCGCCCGCGGTTCTCGTCGACGACGGAGAGGGCCTCCACCACGATCACGCCCGCGTTCCCCCGGGCCAGCCGCTCGTAGCGCCGGTAGGTGGTCGGCGTGGGGTTCCCGGACGTGTCGGCGTCGCAGCCCTCCATCGCGTTGATGGCGATCCGGTTGGCGGCGGTGAGCGCGCCGAGCTTCAGGGGGGTGAAGAGGATGGGGTCCGTGGCCATGGCGTTACGCTCCTTGCTCCGTCCTATGCGTGGTCCAGCCGCTCGCAGAACTCCAGGGTGACGCCGTTCGGGTCCTGGAAGAGCAGGACCCGGACGCCGAGCTCCGGGAGCTCGGTGGTGGGGAGCACGATGGGCACGCCCTTCGCCCGGAGCTCCCGCTCCGCCGCGGCCACGCCGTCCACCTCGAACGCGAGGTGGCGCAGCCCGACGTCGGTCTCGCCGCGGCCGGGCCTGGGGCTCCGGCCGCGGTAGTCGAACAGCTCGAGGCGCCGCCCGTCCGGCAGCGCGAAGTAGGTGATCGTGAAGCCGTCCTCCGGGATCGCCTCGAGCCGCCGGAAGCCGAGGGTGCGCTCGTAGAAGTCCACCGCCGCCGTCAGGTCGGCGACGTTGATCGAGACGTGCTCGATGCCGCGGATCTTCACGTGAACGCTCCTCGGTCTGGGCGCCCACCGCTCCCGGCGGACCTCGTCCGGCGGGAGCGGCGCTGCGCTCGTCCGCTCGCCTACAGCACCTCGCGCTTCTTCGCCTCGGGGCTCACGAACACCTTGATGAGCTCCTTGTTTGTGCGGAGCTCCTTGAGCGCCCACTCCAGCTCCTCGAGCGGGACCACCATCGAGAACATCGGCCTGGGGTCGATCCGGCCGTGCTCGATGAGGGTGATGGCCTCGCTCCAGTCGTTGCCCACGCCGGCGCAGGACGCGGTGACCTTCTTCTCCTTGAGGACGAGGTCGAAGGGCGCGAGCGCCATCTTCTCCTGGTCCCCGGTGATGCCGAACGCGGAGACCTGGCCGCCGGGCCGGACCATCTGGAATGCCTGCTCGTAGGTGGCGATCGTGCCCACCGACTCGAGCACGTAGTCGGCGCCGCGGCCGCCGGTGAGCCGCTTCACCTCGGCGACCGGATCGACCTTCTTCGGGTTCACGACGTAGTCGGCGCCCATCCGCTTCGCGATCTCGAGCCGCTTCTCGTTCGTGCCGATCACGATGACCGGGGCGCAGGCGCGGAGGCGCGCCAGCGCGCCGTGGAGGATGCCGAGCCCGCAGCCGAGGACGGCGACCGAGCTGCCCAGCTCGGCGTTCATCGCCTTGGCCGAGTGGACGCAGCAGGACACCGGCTCGATGAACGCGCCCTCCATGAAGCTCAGCTTGTCCGGGATCTTGTGGACCTGGGTCCAGGGCGCCTTGACGTACTCGGCGTAGGTGCCGTGGATGTGGATGCCGAGCTGCACGAAGTCGGGGCAGAGGAGCTTCTGCCCCTTCTTGCAGAAGAAGCAGTGGCCGCAGCTCATGTTGATGTCGGCGGTGACCTTGTCGCCGACCTGGAGCCCCTTGGCGTTCTTCCCGACCTGCTCGATGGTCCCGCAGGACTCGTGGCCGGGGATGAGCGGGAGCCGGTCGGCCGAGTACTTCCCGGTGAAGATCGACCAGTCGGTCCCGCAGATGCCGGTGAGCTTCACCTTGATCAGCACGTCGTCGTCGCCGATCTCGGGGACCGGCACGGACGTGATCTTCATGACCTCGGGCTTCTCGAGGACCGCGGCCTTCATCGTCCTGGACATGTCATCACTCTCCGTTCAGTTGAACAGGACGTCGTTGCGTCCCTCGTAGGGCTTCTCGATCATGAGCGGCTTGAGGAACTTGATCGTCTTCGTGATGCCGTCCTGGCGGCTCATCGTGACGTCCTCGTGCTCGTAGCTCATGACGTAGTCGTAGCCAATCATCGCGAGCTCGGTGATGACCTTCTTCCACGGCACCGTGCCCCAGCCCGGGATCCGGAAGCGGAACCCGCGGTCCAGCCGCTGCCAGTCACCCTGCGGGATCATCCCGGAGCGCTTGACGTTGTGGCTGACGAGCTCGCCGTCCTTGGCGTGCACGTGGAAGATCTTCCCGCGCAGCGTGTCGATGAAGTTCTCGACGTCGATGCCCAGGTAGATCAGGTTGGCCGGGTCGAAGTTGAACCCGAACTCCTTGCGGTTGCCCATCAGCTCGACGGCGCGGACGGCGGTGCCGATGTCGTAGACGAGCTGGTTCGGGTGCGGCTCGTGCGCGAACTTGACGCCGTACTCGCCGAACTTGTCCAGGATCTTGCCCCAGCGCTCCACGAACTCCTGCTCCATGTCGGCCCAGCCCTTGGAGTAGGGGAACGGGAAGAAGCGGCCGAAGTTCTCGCAGCCGACGAAGCCGCACACCACCGGGACGCCGAGGGCGTTGGCCGCCTGGGCGGTCTTGATCATCCGCTCCGAGCCGAAGCGGATCTTCTCCTCCTTGGTCCCCTTGCAGAAGGCGTCGGTGTCCTTGCCGTAGGGCCCGAGCACGAGCTGGCTCTCGGTGTGGTTGGACAGGGCCGAGATGATGAGGCCGTTGTCCTTGATCATCTTCTGCAGCTTGGCGGCGTTCCCGCCCTTCACGATCTCGTCGACGTCGAGGTGCGGGTTGGCGGAGAAGGCGGGGAGCTCGACCGCCTCGTAGCCGAGGGACGCGGCCATCTTGCAGACGTCCTCCAGCTTCTGGTCGAGGTACGTCGCGGCGAACAATCCGATCTTCATGGCGATCTCCTTCTTGCTTGGTGCGCCCCGGCTCACAGCCCGGAGTCGAGGAGCAGCTGACACACGACCGACTGGTCCACACGGATCCGCTCGAACACCGGCATGAGGCGGGCGTAGGCCTGGACGGCCTCGGCCCGCGGCGCGTGCGTGGCCTCCACGACGTGCACGGCGTCCACGCGCGAGAAGTCCTTCCAGAGCCCCACGCCCACCGCGGCCACGGCCGCGGCGCCGAGCGAGGCCGCGTCCTGATCCACGTTGGTCTTCACCACCCGCATGCCGTAGACGTCGGCGAAGATCTGCCGCCAGAGCGCGCTCCGGGCGCCGCCGCCCACGAGCAGCATCTCGTCGTCCAGCCGGACGCAGCCGCGGAGCACGGCGAGCACCGCGCCCAGGTTGAGCGCCACGCCCTCCATGACCGCCCGGACGAGGTCGTCGCGCCCGTGCCGGAGGTCGAGGCCGAAGAAGCCGCCGCGCAGGTTCGGGCTCGGCTCCTGCGAGCTCCCGCCGGCGAGGCTCGGGTTGAAGAGGAGCCGGTGGGCGCCGATCGGCGAGCGGGCGGCCATCTCGTTCATCACCTCGTACGGGTCGCGCCCGCCGGGCCCCTGCGCGTCGAGCCCGAGGAGCACGTCGCGCGCCCACCGGAACGAGCTCCCGCCGGCGAAGATGCTCACCGCCGAGGTGAAGAGCTCGGGCACGACGTGCGTGAAGACGTACGGCTTCTTCGTCGGGTCCAGCACCGGCGCGCGCGAGGAGACCGCGATCCAGGAGGACGAGCCGAGCGAGGTGTACACGCGGCCGTCGGCCACGTTCTTCGCCCCGAGGGCCATGCAGGAGTTGTCGACGCCGCCGCACGCGACCGGTACGCCCTGGCGCAGGCCGAGCCGCGCGGCGGCCTCGGCGGTGAGTCCGCCCACGATCGCGGTCGAGGGCAGGATCTCCGGGAGGATCCGGCGGGGCAACCCGCTCGCGGCGACGAGCTCCTCGTCGTACCGCCAGCGGCGGAGGTCGTAGACGCCCGAGCCGGAGGCGTAGGAGAAGTCGGTGACGGCGCGCCCGGTGAGGCGGAGGTTTACGTAGTCCTTGGAGCCCAGCAGCCACCGGACCCGTCCGAACAGCTCCGGCTCCTCGTCGCGGTACCACATCGCCTTGAAGACCGCGTAGCACTCGGCCGGGAAGCCGTTGCCGGTGGTCATGTACCAGCGCGTGGGATCGACCCGCGCGAAGAACGCCCGCGCCTGCGCGGTGGCGCGGGTGTCGGACCAGATCGGCGTCCACTCCCGGAGGAGCGCGCCCGCGTCGTCCACCGGCACGACGCCGAGGCTCTGGCCGGAGAGGGCGAGGCCCTCGACGGCGCCGGCGTCCTGGTCCTGGAGGAGCTGGCGCGTCGCCCGCACGATCGCGTCCCACCAGTCGTCGGGCCGCTGCTCGTGCCACCCGCCGGCGGGGTAGCGCGTCTCGTACGGGAGGAACGCGCTGCGGAGGCACGCGCCGTCCTCGCCGTAGAGCGACGCCTTCGCGCCGCCCGTGCCGAGATCGTAAGCGATGATCCGCCGCGCCATGGCGTCGCCTCGCTACGCCACGCCCTGCGCGCGCTTCGCCGGCCGCGCCTCGGGGTCGGAGAGCTCCACGCCGCCGCCGGGCCGGGCGCCGCAGTCCCGCAGGATCTCGATCGAGGAGTCGAGGTTGATGCCGAACCGCGCCACGCCCATCCGCATCATGGCGACCACCGTCTCGAGGTCGCGGATCGCGCCCGCGGCCTTGACCTGGATGGCCGAGCCGACGAAGGAGGTGATGAGCCGGACCGTGCCCAGCGTCGCGCCGGAGGGCGCCCAGCCCGTCGAGGTCTTCACGAACGCGGCGCCGCCGGCGATCGCCAGCTCGCACGCACGCCGGATCTCGTCGGGCCCGAGGTGGTGGACCTCGAGGATGACCTTCACCGGGCGATCGCCGGCGGCCTCGACCACTGCCTTGATCTCGTCGCGCACGTACGCGTCGGCGCCCGACTTGAGCTTGCCGACGTTGATCACCATGTCGAGCTCCTGGACGCCGTCGGCGACCAGGCCCTTCGCCTCGGCGACCTTGACCGCCGTGGTGTGGCCGCCGGACGGGAAGCCGACCGGCGCGCCGACGAGGATGTCCTGCTCGCCCGCGAGCTGCGCCTTGAGGAAGGGGACCCAGGCCGGCAGGACGTGCACCGCGATGAAGCGGTGCTGCTTCGCCCGCTCCACCATCTCCGTGATCTCCCGCTGGCCGTGCTGGGCCCGCACGGCGCTGATGTCGACGATCCGGGCCAGCTTCTGCGGAGTCAGCAGCATCGGTGCCTCCAGGCTCAGCCCGCACGGCTGGGGCGCTGCAGCGTGCGGACGCTGTACTCGTACCGGCTCGCCACGATGTGGAGCTCCGCGCGCTCCGCCGGCTTCCCACGCGCGAACGTGATCCGCCGCACCAAGAGGAGCGGCGTCCCGGCGGCGACGCCGAGGCTCTTCCCCTCCTCGCGCGTGGCGGCGCGGGCGGAGATGTAGTCGGTGGCCGCCTCGATGCGGAGGCCGTACTCCGACTCGAGGAAGGCGTAGAGCGACCGGATCTTCGCCGCCTTCTGCTCGATGCCGGGCGCGAGCTCGGGCAGGAGGTGGTTGTCCATGATCGCGATCGGCTTGCCGTTGGCGAGGGCGAGGCGGTGGACGTGGACGAGGCGGCTCCCCTCCGAGACGTCGAGATCCGCGGCCAGCGCCGGCGAGGCGGAGACCGCGCCGACGCGCACGTCGCGGTAGCCGACCTCGAAGCCCTGCTCGCGCAGCGTCTCGGAGAAGGAGGTGACGAAGTGCAGCCGCTGGATCGCGCGGAAGTCGAGGATCTCGGTCCCGCGCCCGCGCCGGACCACGAGGAAGCCGTCGTCGATCAGCATCTCGACGGCCTTGCGCACCGTGGTGCGGCTCACGCCCATGAGGCGCCCCAGCTCCGGCTCGGGCGGGAGGAACGAGCCGACGGGGTACTCGTGGTCCTCGATGCGGCGCCGGAGCACCTCGTAGACCCGGAGGTACTGCGGCAGGCGCGTCGCGAGCGCCGTTGCGGCGATGGGGCGCTGCGGGAGGATCTGGGAGGATGACGTCATGATGTCCAGACGTCGCGAACTCTAGCTGGCCCTGCGGCAGGATGTCAACGGTCGGACGAGGTAGGTCGGAGGAGGGGCAGGAGGGCGGCTGCTCGCGCGCCGCCCTCCCGCGCGCGCTCAGCCGAGCTGGACCCGCGCGCCCGTCTGCGCCGAGCGGATCCCGGCGTCGAGGACCTCGGCGTTCTTCATCCCGTCGTGGAGCGTCGGGTCGATCTTCGTGCCGTTCACGATGGCGTCGAGGAAGTCCACGACGCCGTGCACGAACTCGTGCTCGTAGCCGATGGTGTGGCCCGGGGGCCACCAGTTCGCGATGTAGTCGTGCGCCGCCTCGGTGGCGAGGATCGTGCGGAAGCCCTGCGCGTACTCGGGATCGCCGGCGGAGAAGAACTGCAGCTCGTTCATGCGCTCGAAGTCGAACGCGATGCTCCCCTTCTCGCCGTAGATCTCGAACGTGTTGTAGTTCTTCCGTCCGGGGGCGAAGCGCGTCGTCTCGAAGGAGCCCAGCGCGCCGTTCGCGAACTCGACCACCATGAACGACGCGTCCTCGACCGTCACCTTGCCCCGGCCGGCCGCCTCGCCCGCCTTGGCGGTGAACGTCCCCGCGGCGGCGCCGGGCAGCGGCCGCTCGGAGACGAACTGGCTGGTCATGCCGGTGATCGACCGGATCTCGCCCACCAGGTAGCGCGCCAGGTCGACGCTGTGCGAGCCGAGATCGGCGTGGGGCCCGTACCCGGCGGTCTCCGCCTGCAGGTGCCAGGTGAGCGGGAAGCTCGGATCCACGATCCACGACTGGAGGTACGCCCCGCGCCAGTGGAAGATGCGCCCGATCTTGCCCTCGGCGATGAGCCGCTTCGCGAGGCGCACCGCCGGGACGCGCCGGTAGTTGTGGTTGAGGAAGTGCTTCACCCCGGCCTTCTCCGCCGCCTCGTACATCTCCCGGGCCTGGGCGGAGGTGAGGGCGACCGGCTTCTCGCAGAAGATGTGCTTCCCGGCCTTCGCCGCCTCGAGGACGATCGGGTGGTGCAGGTAGGTCGGCGTGGAGACGTCGACGATGTCCACGTCGTCGCTCCGGACGACCTTCTTCCAGTCGGTCTCCGTCCGCTCCCAGCCCCAGCGCGCCGCGAACTCCTTCAGCGAGGCCTCGTCGCGGCCGCAGGCGACCTTGAGCACGGGCTCGGCGGCGACGTCGAAGAAGTACTTCGCCTGGCGCCACGCGTTGCTGTGCGCCTTGCCCATGAAGTTGTGCCCGATGAGGGCGACGTTCAGCTTGCGGAGCGTCTTCATCTGGCCCTCCTCGCTCACCCGACGATCGCCGCGATCCGCTTCAGCTCCTGGACGCTCTTCGCCACCGCCGCGTCCTCGTCGTCGGCGTAGTCCGGGTGCAGGAAGTCGATCTCCATCGCGAGGAAGCCCTGGTAGCCGGCCTCCTTCAGCAGCTTCGCGAGCGCGAGGTTGTCGACGTAGCCGTCGCCCGTCGGCGTCGAGGCGAAGAAGTGCCAGTTCTTCACCGAGACCCCCTTCATCGGCTTCAGGTCCTTCACGTGCGTCGCGTACGTGTGCTTCGCGAGCTTCTTCATCCCCTCGACCGGATCGTCCTGCACCCGCATGAAGTTGCCGGTGTCGAAGTTGATGCCGAAGTACGGCGAGTCGACCTCCTGGATGAGCGCGAGCATCTCGTCCGAGTCGAAGTCGATGTGGTTCTCGTCGGCGATCTTCACGCCCGCCTTCTCCGCGACCTTCACCGCCTTCTGGAACATGCGCGCGAGCTTCTCGAGCATCGGCCCGTGCGGCTCGTTGCGGAACATCAGGCTCGCGCCGCACACGCGCATCACGTCGGCGCCGATCGCCTTGGCGTACTCGATCGACTTCAGCATGTCGTCGAACGCCTTCTCGTTCCGGCCGCCCTCGAGGCCGTCCGGGTGGCCCCAGGCGTAGACGCGATCGAACCTCGCCGCGTCCAGCCGGCCCTTGATCTCGGAGAGGTAGCTCGCGTCGAACCGCGGGATGAAGCACGACTCCAGCGACACGCCGTCCACGCCGAGCTCCTTCGCGCGGTCGATGAACTGCTCCAGCGTCATGGTCCGGGTCGGCTTCTTCTGGTCCGGGTACACCTCGCCGAACATGCGGTGGTAGCAGTAGCTGTCGATCCCGACCTTCATTGCGGTCCTCCTCTGGTTCCGGTCCGCACGTCCCTCGCGCGGGCGACGTGTACGGAGGGGAGCTTATCCCATCGTCTGCGGCATTCTATCCCAAATTCGACAGTAAACCGATACGACCCGACAGTATAAGTGTGATGAAGCTGGCGGGCGAGCGAGCGTACGATCATCGGTTCGACAACGGAATCCGTCGGGTTTGCGCGGGTCGTCTGCCGATGGGGAGTCTCCGTGTACCCATCGGGGCAGCCCGGAACGACGGACCTCCGCTCCAACCTCCCGTGATCACGGTCTGTCGGGTCGCCCGGGGCCGGTATGTCACGTGCAGCGCGTGCCCCCGGGAGAGACGACATGCCGAGAGCATTGCGGATCCGCACGAAGATCCTTGTCGCCTGCGCCGTGGCGCTCGCGCTCATGATGGTGATCGGCACCGTCGGATACCGGACGGCGGCCGGCCTCACGCACCACCTCGAGGACTTCAGCGGCGAGCGGCTGCCGAGCCTGGACGCGCTCTGGTCCGCGAACGAGGCGGTCACCGACGCCGCCCGCCACCTCAACGCCATGCTGCTCCCCACGCCCGACGCCGAGGCGCGGCGGCGGGCGAAGGCCGCGTTCACCGACGCGCTGCAGCGGGTCGACGACGCGTCCTACCGGTTCGACGCCCTGTCGCACGACGAGCGGACGCTCGCGCTGTGGAAGGAGGCGACCCTCCGGATCGCCGCCTGGCGCGATCTCTCGATGCGCATCGTGGTCATCGCCGCGACCGACTCCTCGGAGGAGTTCCTGCAGGAGGGGACCCGCAAGGCGGCCCTGCTCGCGGAGACGCGCGCGGCGGGCGCGGCGCTCGACGAGATCCTCCGCAAGGTGCGCGAGGAGACGGCGGCGGAGGGCGCGCGGACCACGGCGGCGGGGAACGCCGCCAGCCGGCGCGCGGGCTGGACGGTGCTCGCGGCGATCCTCTCCGGCGCGCTCGCGATGGGGATCTACGGCCTGGTGCTGGCGCGCGGGATCGGCCGCGCCCTGGGGCGGCTCGCGGGTGAGGCGTCCCGGCTCCGCGACGCGGTCGCCGAGGGCGACCTCCGCGTCCGCGGCGACGTGCGCGCGATCGATCCGGAGTTCCGGCCCATCGTCGAGGGCATGAACGCGACCATGGACGCGTTCGAGGAGCCCATGCGCCTGACCGTCGAGTGCGTGACCCGCATCGGCAAGGGCGACATCCCCGCGCGCCTCACCGGCGAGGCGCGCGGCGAGTTCGGGCACATCCAGGCGAGCCTCAACGAGTGCATCGACGCGGTGAACGCCCTGCTCGAGGACGTGGCCACGCTCGCGCAGGCGGGCACCGAGGGGCGGCTCGGGGTGCGGGCCGATCCGGCGCGGCACCAGGGGGACTTTCGCAACGTGATCGAGGGGGTGAACGCGACCCTCGACGCCGTGGTCGATCCGCTCGACCAGGCCGCCGACGCGGTGGCGCGGATCGCGCGCGGCGAGATCCCGCCGCCGATCTCCGCCGCGTGGCAGGGGAGCTTCGCGTCCCTGCGCGACAACCTGAACACGGCCTGCGCCTCGCTGCGCGGCGTCATCGAGGAGACGAACGCGATGACGAGCGCCCAGGCGGCGGGCGACTTCGAGATCTTCATCCCGGTCGAGCGGTTCCAGGGCGCCTACCGGACCCTCGCCGAGGGCGTGAACGCGGGCGTGCGGATCCACGTGACGAACATCCTCATGATCCTGGACATCGTCGCCTCGTACGCGAACGGCGACTTCGACCCCGTGCTCCGGCCGCTCCCGGGGAAGCAGATCGTCGCCAACGACCGCATGAACCTGCTCCGCGACAACCTCCGGAAGATCTCCGCCGAGGTCCAGGGGCTCGTCGCCTCCGCGCAGGCGGGCGACCTCGGCGCCCGCGCGAACGCCGCCGCGCTGGGCGGGGACTGGGGCCGCCTCGCGCAGGGGCTGAACGCCACCCTCGAGGCGCTGGCCGCGCCGGTCGAGGAGGCGAGGACCGCCCTCCAGGCGCTGGCGGAGCGCGATCTCCGCGCCCGGGTCACCGGGGCGTACCAGGGCGACCACGCGCGCCTCCGCGACGCCGTCAACGCCACCGCGGAGGCCCTCGAGGACGCGATGCTCCAGGTCTCCTCGGCCGTCGAGCAGGTCTCCGGCGCCGCCACCCAGATCGCCTCCTCCTCGCAGGCCGTCGCCTCCGGCGCCTCCGAGCAGGCGTCCTCGCTCGCCGAGACCGCCTCCTCCCTCGAGTCGGTGTCCGGGATGATCCAGCAGTCCGCGGGCAACGCGCAGCAGGCCAGCGCGCTCGCCCTGACCGCCCGCTCGGCCGCGACCGAGGGCTCCTCGGCCGTCGATCAGCTCCAGACGACGATGGCCAAGATCAAGCGCTCGGCCGAGGGGACCGGCCAGATCATCCGCGACGTCTCGGAGATCGCCTTCCAGACGAACCTGCTCGCGCTCAACGCCGCCGTGGAGGCCGCCCGGGCCGGGGAGGCGGGGCGCGGCTTCGCCGTGGTCGCCGAGGAGGTCCGCTCGCTGGCGCTGCGCGCGAAGGAGGCCGCGACCAAGACCGAGTCGCTCATCCACCAGTCGGTGAAGGAGGCGGGGGAGGGCGCGCAGGCGGCGCACCACGTCGAGGGCAAGCTCGCCGAGATCGTCGGCGGCGTCTCGAAGGTGGCCGACATCGTGGCGGAGATCGCCGCCGCGGCGCGGGCGCAGGCCACGGGCATCGGGCAGGTGACGGCGGCGGTCGGCGAGATGGACCGGGTGACCCAGCAGAACGCCGCGAGCGCCGAGGAGTCCTCCTCCGCCGCCTCCGAGCTCTCGGGACAGGCGGAGGAGCTCGCCGCGATGGTCGCCACCTTCCAGCTCTCGCAGCGACCGGTGGCGGTCGCGCCGGGCGTCGCCACGCAGGTGGCGCCGCGCCGCCGCAGGGCCGCGGCGCGCGCCCCCGCGC
>JAEYOU010000342.1 GCA_023411405.1 Pseudomonadota bacterium
GACGTACTGGTGCCTCAACCCGAACTCGGGGGACACCAAGGGCCTCTTCCTCGACGACTGGACCACGATCGACACCGTCCGCTACGACGTCATCAAGCCCTTCCTCACGCCGCTCAAGGGCGGCGGCTCCGGCCCGACGCACTACGCGCTCACCGTCCGGAAGGCGGGCGAGGGCCTCGGCGCGGTCTCCGGCGGCGCCATCGACTGCGGCGCGGCCTGCACCGCGAGCCTCGAGTCCGGCACGGTCGTCACCCTGACGGCGGCCCCGGAGCTCGGGTCGACGTTCGCCGGCTGGAGCGGCGCCTGCACGGGCACCGCGGCCTGCACGGTGACGATGACCACGGCCCGGACCGTCACGGCCACCTTCAACCCGATCATCGCCGAGAACTACACGCTCACCGTGGTGAAGAGCGGTACCGGCTCCGGCACGGTCACCGGCCCGAGCATCAGCTGCGGCTCGACCTGCACGGCCAGCTACCCGGCGGGCGCGTCGATCACGCTCACCGCGGCCGCGTCCTCGGGCTCGACGCTCGTGAGCTGGAGCTGCGCGAGCGGCGTCGTGATGGACGCCAACAAGACCTGCACCGCACGGTTCGAGACGATGCACATCGAGAACCCGGTCCTGACCGTCACGAAGCCCGGCACGGGCTCCGGGACCGTCGCGTCCACGCCCGCCGGGATCAGCTGCGGCGCCAGCTGCACGGCCCAGTTCGCGCCAGGCGCGGCCGTGACCCTGACCGCGACGGCCGCGTCGGGAGCGACCTTCAACGGCTGGAGCGGCGCGTGCACCGGCACCTCCCCGACGTGCGTCGTCACCATGAGCGCGAACCGCTCGGTGGGCGCCACGTTCAGCAGCCTGTGCGTCGCCGTGGTCGTCCAGGTGACGAAGGCTGGCGCGGGCGCGGGCACGGTGGGCTCGACGCCGGCGGGCATCGACTGCGGCCCGACCTGCAGCGCGCCCATGTCCTTCTGCGGGGGGCAGACGCTGACCCTGACGGCGACTCCGGCCGCGGGGTCTCGGTTCGTGGGCTGGAGCGGCGGCTGTACCGGCACCGCCTCCACCTGCATCGCCAACCCTGCGACGCCCACCGTCGCGACGTTCGAGCCCGTCGGCACGAGCCCGTGCGCGGACCCGATCGACTTCACGCACAACACCAACAACTTCAACACGACCGGCGCGGTCTGCTACCGGACCAGCCAGCGCGTGAACGGCTGGGGCTGCTCCAACTTCGCCGGCCGGACGATCAGCGTGAACGGCACGGCGACGACCTGCGGCGCGGGCCCCTTCCCGCTCGCGCAGTCGGGCGGCTACACGTACTTCTCCGCGACGGCCGGCAGCTACCCGTGGGCCAGCATCTACATCTGGTAGCCTGACCTCACCTCCGCGCGGCAGCGGTACACGGCCCCGGTCCAGCGAGCGCTGGGCCGGGGCTTCGTCCTCCGGACCGCGTCACCGCCCGAGCACCTTCGCCTTGAGCGCCTCGTACTCGGCCACGACCGCCGGGGGCACGTTGCGCCCCTTCAGATAGCGATCTGTCACCTCGATGAACTCGACCTGGCGCCCGGTCTCGGCGTAGCACCGCAGGAGCCCCATCACGGCGCGGTTCTGGTGCGAGGGCCAGCGCCGGAGCGACTCGCGGAAGCTCGCCGCCGCCTCGTCGATCCGGCCGGCCTCGAGGTGGGCGCGGCCGCGCGCGTAGGACGGGAGCGCCCGCTCGGGCTTGGTGGCGGTCTCGTCGAGGGTCGCCTCGGCGCGATCCGCGTACGCGAGCAGCGCGGCCGGATCGAGCCCCCGGTCCGGCAGCGTGAGCAGATCGAGGACGCCGAGCAGCCCCTGCCGCGTCCGCGCCAGCCGCTCGTAGGGCTCGGCCATGCCGCCGGCGGCGAACTGCTCGGGGAGATGCGTCCGGTAGAACGTGAGCGCCTTCGCGAGCCGGCGGCGGAGCTGGTCGCGGCGGTAGAGCGTCCACGCGTCGCGCGAGGGCTCGGCCTCCATGCGCGCGACGAACGCCAGCGCCGGCGGGGAGAGCTCGAAGAAGATCTGCCCCGGCCCGACGTCCTCGCGCACCTTCGTGACGAGGCCGCCGTCCTGGAGCGCGAAGCCCTCCGGCGCGCTGTCCACGAAGTACACCGGCCGCGGCGTCCCGCGGATGAAGACGCCGAGCCGCCGCTGGCGCTCGGCGAACGAAGCGGAGAACTCGTACAGCCGGTTCTCGAAGAGGAGGCCCTGGTCGTTGTGGAGCGTCACGTCCGGTCGCTCCCCCTCGGCGAGGTGCGCGTAGGCGATCGGGAAGGTGTCCATGTCCCCGTGCAGGAAGAGCGCCGCGCCGGGCTCCACCGAGGCGAGGACGGCGCTCGCGTAGTCACGGGCGAAGGTGTCGCCGGCGCGCTGGTTGCCGCGCACGTTCACCGCGAGCGTGAGGCAGACGAGCGCCGCCCAGCCCGCGGCCCGCGCCGCCGGCCACGGCACGCGGGCGAGCAGGACGCGCCCTCCGAGCACCGCCCAGATCGTCAGGATGCCGTAGGGGACGAGCGGATAGACCCGGAGGACCGACTGGAACAGGACGTCGTAGTCGAACGCGAGCAGGAAGAGGAGGACGAAGCTCGAGCCGAGGAACCCGGCGACGAGCGCCAGGGCGGCGGTCCGGGGCAGCCGCCGCCACTGGACCGCGAGCCCGACGGCGGCGAGCGCCGCGCCGGCGGGCGTGAGCTGCCGGACGCACTCCCGCGCGAGGAAGCCGAGGAACGCGAGCCGGTCCGCGCCGGTGGCGGTCTCGCTCACGTCCACCTCGCCGAACCCCTTGCGGAGGAAGAAGAAGGCGAACTCCCTCGCGCTCCGGATCGGGCCGTAGAAGTTGATCTCGGGCCCCTGGTGCGACCGGATCACCATGAGCGCGTACGGGACCACCGCGCAGGCCACCGCGGTCGCGGCGAGGCCGGGGAGCAGCCGCAGCACCTCCCGCCGGCGTGGGACGAGGAGGAGCGCGAGGCAGGGCGTCGAGAGCCCGAGGAGCGGCCAGTGGTTCGCGAGGCCCAGGCCGTAGCACGCCGCGAGGAGGTAGGCCGTCCGCGGCCGCCAGGAGGCGCCGAGCTGCAGCGCGAGGAACACGGCGGCGAAGAAGAGGAGCGTGTGGAGCGTGTAGACCTCGGCGATGATCGCCTGCGACCAGAACGTGGCCGACACGCCGAGGAGGAGCGCGCCCGACCAGGCGGCCAGCCGGTCGCGGAAGAGCTGCTGCAGGACGAGCCAGAGCACGGCGCAGGTCGCGGCGCCGCAGACGGCCGAGACGAGGTGGACGCGGTAGGCGAGCGCGCCGAGCGGGACGAGCGACGCGAGCTTGCCGAGGAGGACGAAGAGCGGGTAGCCCGGGGGCTGCGGGAGGCCCAGGCTCCGGGCGGCGAGGATGAAGAGGCCGTCGTCCTCGAACACGACCGTGCGCGGCGCGGTCGCGGCGTAGAGCGCGAGGAGCGCGCAGAACACCCCGAGCGCGTGCGGCCAGACGCGGCGGAGCTCGACGGGCGCGGTGACCGCGACGGCGTCGAGGTCACGGAGCGCACGCGGCGCGGGGCGGTGGCCCGGATCCTCGCGGCGTGGCTCGGCGGTCCTGGCTCGGGTGCGGTGCTTGGGCATGGCGGGTCCTGTTCGGGGGAAGGGGGCCATTCTGCCACCGTCGCCGTGCTTCGTGCCCGGCCGCCGTACCCGTCCCCGGTCCCGCGTCCGTCAACGCACCCGCTCCCGGTCCCGCACCCGGCCTCTTCCCCTCGGGCCGTCCACGCCGTTGCGCAGCCCTCCGCCTCCGAGCACAATCCCCCTCGTGCCCGATCACGTCTCCGTCGGCCTCCTCCCGGATCTCGGGCTCCGCGTCGTCTTCGCGCGCGTCGGGGACACCGCCCGCGCGAGCCGGGCCCTGCACGGCCTCGCCCAGACGAGCGCCTACCTGTTCGCCCAGGCGCTCGCCGCGGCGGCGCTCTTCGGCGCGACCCAGCGCGAGGGCGGGCGCGCCAACCTCCAGATCGTCTGCGACGGCCCGCTCCGCGGCCTGCTCGTCGACGCGGAGCCGGGCGGCGCCCTCCGCGGTTGGGTGCGCGTCCCGTGGGTGCACTTCGCGGGCGACCCGGAGCTCGCGGCGCGCGCCGCGCTGGGCGGCCAGGGGCACCTCGCGGTGCGGCTCGACCCCGGCGACGGCACGCACCAGCGGAGCCTCCTCGATCTCCGCGCGCGCTCGCTGCCCGAGGACCTGCGCCGCTGGTTCGCGACGAGCCACGTCACGGCGGCTGCCGCCGACGTCGCCGTGGTCCCGCGCGGCGACGAGCCGCTCGGCGACGTCGCCGGCATCCTCGTGCAGCAGGTGGACGACGAGGAGTCCGACGCGATCGAGGCGGCGCGGGCGCGCGTCACCGCGGGCGTGCTCGGCCGGAGCCTCGCGGCGGGCCTCCCCGCCGGCGAGGTGATCGCCGCGATCGCCGGCGCCGGCTTCGAGCTCCAGGCCGACGTGGAGGTGGCGTACCGCTGCGGCTGCTCGCCCGCCCGCGCGCGGGTGGCCGTCTCGGCGCTCGGTCCCTCGGGGATCGCCGAGATCCTCGCCGCCGAGCGGAGGGCCACGATCACGTGCGAGTTCTGCCGGCAGCAGTACGTCCTCGGCCCCGAGGAGCTGGAGGAGGTCGCGCGCAAGCTGGAGGAGCAGGGCGCCGGCGGGTGACGGAACACGGCCCGGAGCCCGGCGGGGCCTCGGGCACCGGCACGGACGCGGGCCAGGATGGGCTAAGCTTCGGGCAACCGTGATCGACGAGGCCCCCAGATCCGGCACGATCGTCGTCCGCGACGCCCAGGTCGTCATGGCGAGCGAGGGCGCCGCGCGGCTCCTGGGCCACGATCTGGCCGTCCTCCAGCGTCTGCCCTTCGAGGCGCTCTTCGCCCCCGAGGAGCGCGCGCGGGTCCTGGACCGCTACCGCCGGCGGCTGCGGGGCGAGCCCGTCCCGACCGACTACGAGGCGGTGGTCCTGCTCGCCGACGGCGCCCGGGCCACGTTCGAGCTGCACGTCGATCGCGAGGGCCGCGACGTGGTGGTCCGCTTCCACGACGTCACCCAGGAGCTGACCCGCCGGAACCGCCTCCTCGCGCTGGCGACGCTCGGGGCCGAGATCCAGCGCGCCCGGACCGAGGCGGAGGTGGTGGAGCGGCTCCGGACCGAGCTGCCCCGGCTCGAGATCCATCCGCTGCTCATGCGGGCGTCGCCGGAGGGCGTGCGGGTCGCGTGGTCGCAGCTGCCCCCGCACCTGGAGGGCGAGTTCGAAGAGCTCTTCGGCCGGCGCATCGCGGGGTTCCGCGGGCGCTGGTCGGCCTTCTCGCGCAAGGTCTGGGAGGAGGGGGCAGCGTTCACCGACGACTGGGGCGCCGAGGTGGTGAGCTTCCTCCCGGAGCTGCACGCCTCGCGGGCCCGCGCCATCGTCGCGGCCGAGCGCCTCGCGCGCGCGGCGGCGGTCCGCCTCGACGAGCGGAGCGGCCCGCGCTACTACCTCGTGCTCCCGAGCCCGTGGCTCCGCGGCGAAGACCTCGCCGCCGCCCGCCTGTTCGCGGCCCAGGTGGCGGCGGCCCTCGACGCCGCGGGGGCGATCGCCGAGCTCTCCCGGCGCCTCTCGGACCTCACCGCGCTCCACGCGCTCACGAACCGCATCTTCGCGAACCCGCCGGGGGACGTGGCCGCGCTCCTGCGGGACGGCTGCGCCCAGGCCGCGGCCGCGCTCGCGTGCAACGCGGCGGCGGTGGACCTCGTCGAGGCGGACGGGACCACGCTCCGGCCCGCCGCCCAGGCCGGACCCCACTTCGACCGGACCGCGGGCTTCGCGGTGGACCTCGTCGGGCGGACCGCCGTACGCGGGGTGCTGCACCTCGCGCACCGACCCGGCCGGCCGTTCTCCGAGGGGGAGCAGGCGCTCGCGCGGGCGCTGGCCGGCCAGCTGGCGGTCGGGCTCGAGGCGGCGGAGCTGTACGCCGCCGCGCAGGAGCAGGTGCGCCACCTCTCGCTCCTCGGCGACATGGGGCGCATGCTGGCGAGCTCGCTCGATCTCGACGAGATCGTCGCGGTGGGCGCCGAGGCCGCCCGGCTCCTCATCGGCACCGACCGCGCGTTCCTCGTGCTCGTCGATCCCGCGCGCGCCGAGGGGCTGCGGCTCGCGGGCGGCGCGGGCGATCGGATCGAGGAGCTCCTCGCCGCGTACCGGCCGACGCTCGGGGAGAGCGGGCTCACCGCCCGCGTCCTCCGTGAGGGTCGCACGCTCGTGGTGGAGGACCTCGACCGCGAGCCGGCGGCCCACCCCGCGCACCGCCGGTTCGGCAGCCGCGCGGTGATCGCCGCCCCCCTCCTCGCCCGGGGCGAACCGCTCGGCGTGCTGTTCGCGGACTCCCTGCGGCCGCGCACGTTCGCCGCGGACGAGCGGGAGCGCGCCGCTGCGGTGGCGAACCACCTCGCCGTGGCCGTCGAGAACGCGCGGCTCTTCGCCGAAGCGCGCGGGCGGCTCGCGGAGCTCACCACCGTGATGGACGTCGCGCGGGTCGTCTCCTCCACGCTCGACCTCGATCAGGTGCTGACCGCGGGGGCCGAGCACCTCAAGGCCACGCTCGGCGCGGGCGCCTGCACCATCCTGCTCGAGGACCTCGCGCGCGGGGATCTGCGCCGCGCCGCCCACCGCGGCCCGCCGCTCGGGCCCGAGCTCGTCGCCGCCGGCCACGCCTCCCTCGCCTGGAGCGCGCTCGACGGG
>JAEYOU010000345.1 GCA_023411405.1 Pseudomonadota bacterium
AGCTACGACCCCGGCCCGTTCCACGACGACCCCCACCTGCGCGCCGGCCTGCTCCTCTTCCGCATGGGGCTCCCCCGCGCCGCCGCCGAGGAGCTCCAGGCGGTTCCGCTTTCGCGGCTCCGTCCGGGCGGGCCGTTCGACCCGGTGCTGCTCGTCGGCGACGTGCTCGATCGCGTGGGGGAGATGCGGGCGGCGCACCAGCTCCTCCGGACCCGCGCCCGCGAGGCGTTCCGGCGCGCGCCGGACGCGGAGAATCACCGCGCCTGGGCGATCGCCTATCCGCCGGCCTATCGGACCGAGGTCGAGCGGTACGCGACCGAGGCGGGGGTCCCGGCGGATCTGGTCCAGGCGCTCATGCGCGAGGAGAGCGCGCTCGATCCGCGCATCGTCTCGCCCGCGGGCGCGCTCGGCCTCACCCAGCTCATGCTGCCCACCGCGCAGCAGGTGGCCTCGCGGATGAAGCTCGCGCGGCCGACGCGGGCCGACCTCCTCGCGCAGCCGGCGCTCAACATCCGCATCGGCACCCGGTATCTCGCCGAGCTCGTGCGGAGGCACGACGGCGAGGTCGCCCTGGCGCTCGCCGCCTACAACGCCGGCCCGACCGCCGTGAAGCGGTGGCGGGAGGCGATGCCAGGCGTCCCGCTCGACGAGTTCGTCGAGCAGATCCCGATCGAGGAGACGCGCGGCTACGTGAAGCGCGTCCTCCGCTCGTACGCCGTCTACGCGACGCTGTACGGCGAAGGGGGAGGGGACGGCGTCCCGGCGGTCTTCCGCGTCGCCGGGAAGTGAGCGTCCCCGGCGTGGCGGGCGAGGGTGGCCGGGAGGCCGGCGGTCCCGGCCGGGCGGGCAGGCGGCAGGCGGATGGTGCGTTCGGCTCGCTCTGGCCGTATGATCCCGCGGCAAGATGCTCGACACCGGCGTCCTCGTACTCAACCGGGTTTATCAGCCGGTCCACATCACCTCGGTGCGGCGCGCCTTCACGCTCCTCTACCAGGGGGTCGCGAAGGCGCTCGACGAGCAGTTCCAGCTCTTCGACTTCGAGAGCTGGAGCGCCCTCGCCGCCGCCGAGCACGACAGCGTGGGCACGATCGGCCGGCGGATCCGCGTCCCCCGCGTGATCGTGCTCCTCGCGTACGAGCACCTGCCCAAGACGCGGGTGCGCTTCTCGCGGTTCAACATCTACGCGCGGGACGACAACACCTGCCAGTACTGCGGGAAGCGGTTCCGCCGGGCCGAGCTCAATCTCGACCACGTCACGCCCCGCTCGCGCGGCGGCTCGACCAACTGGGAGAACGTCGTCTGCTCCTGCATTCCGTGCAATCTGCGGAAAGGTGGGAGAACGCCGGAGGAGGCCGGGATGCGGCTGCTCAAGCTCCCCGTGCGCCCGCGGTGGACGCCGATGTTCCGTAGCGCCACACGCCGGGCCTTCTACCGGGAGTGGCGGCCCTTCCTGTCGCTGGCCGACGCGGCGTACTGGAACGCCGAGCTTTTGGACTAGGCCTCCGTTCGGGCTAGGATGAGCCGGATGGCCGACGGTCCGATCCTCAAGCTGGTGCACCCCGCGCCGGAGCCGGGCTGGCGTTCCGCGACGCCCGCCCCCGGTGCGTCCTCCGCGCGTCAGCGGAGGATCATCTCCATCGGCGGCGGGAAGGGCGGGATCGGCAAGAGCCTCATCTCCGCCAATCTCGGGATCGAGCTCGCGCGCCGCGGGAAGCGCGTCGTGCTCGTCGACGCCGACCTCGGGGGCGCGAACCTGCACACGACGCTCGGCGTGGAGGTCCCGCGGCGGACGCTCTCCGACTTCATCGAGCGCAAGGTGCAGCGGATCGAGGACGTCGTCACGCCGACCGGGATCCAGAACCTCTCGCTCGTGTCCGGCGCGCTCGACCACCTCGACGCGGCCAACCCGCGCCACGCCCAGAAGATGCGGTTCCTGCGGCACGTCCAGCAGCTCGACGCCGACTTCGCCATCCTGGATCTCGGCGCGGGCACGCACACGAACGTGCTCGACTTCTTCCTCGTCTCCGACCACGGCGTGCTCGTGCTCGTCCCGGAGCCGACGGCCGTGGAGAACGCGTACCGGTTCGTGAAGGCCGCGTTCTGGCGGCGGATGCGGAACGTGGCGCAGGTGTACGGCTACGAGCCGCTGCTGCGGACGGTGATGGACGGCGCGTCGTTCCGGAGCCCCGTCGAGCTCGTCGAGACGGTCTCCCGGCGCGATCCCGACGCGGGCGCGAACCTCGCGCGCCAGCTCGCCGCGTTCCGGCCCCGGCTCGTGGTGAACCAGGCCCGCACGAGCCAGGACGCCGAGATCG
Organism: Pseudomonadota bacterium; assembly: GCA_023411405.1. Classification (GTDB taxonomy): domain Bacteria; phylum Myxococcota; class Myxococcia; order Myxococcales; family Anaeromyxobacteraceae; genus Anaeromyxobacter. The sequence goes on from JAEYOU010000345.1 coordinate 2,316, forward strand.
GCCGGGCGGTGGTCGCTGCCTGGCGGAAGTACTTCGGGCTGGAGATGGACTACCTCGGATACATCCAGTACGACGACGAGATGTGGCGTACGCTGCGGGCGCGGCGGCCGTTCCTGATCGAGCGCCCGGACGTGCCCGCGGCCAGGTCCTTCGCCACCGTCGTGGACGGCCTCCTCGCGCTCGACATCGCAGCCCGGGCTGGAGCAACGCCGTGAAGCCGCTCGCGCAGCAGAACCTCTACGAGATCCTCGACGTCCCGTTCGACGCCAACAGCGCGACCATCGCGGAGGCCGTCGAGCGCGCGCAGGCGCTCTACGCGCCGGGCTCGCTCGCCACGTACACGCTCATGGACCCCGAGGAGGAGCAGCTTCTCGTCCGGCTCCTCGAGGAGGCCCGGGCCACGCTGCTCGATCCGGACGCGCGCGCGCGGTACGACGAGCGGATCACCGGTCCCGAGCCGGCCGGAGCGCAGGCCGCGCCCGCTCCGGCGCCGCCCCTCGATCCCGCGATCCGCGCCGTCTGGCCGGAGCTCCCGCCGGTGTTCGGGCCGGCGGTGCCGCCGGCCGGAGCCGACGGGGACGACGAGGACGACGAGGACGATCCGCGCCCCGGCTTCTGACTCTCACCCACCGGGCGAGGAGCTCGATCGCAGCAGGTCACGTAGGGGCGCAGCCTGCTCCAGCATGCTGCGCCTGCGTCGAGGAGCTCGATCGAAAGGGTCACCTTCCTCTCTCGACGACGAGGAGAGGCGCGACCCACGTCACTCCGACAGTCACGAGCGGAGCGCTGTCAGCCACGTCCCACAGAAGGTGCCGTGACTATCCGCC
>JAEYOU010000346.1 GCA_023411405.1 Pseudomonadota bacterium
ATCCCCGCGACCGCCCGCTCCAGCCCGCCCGCCCCCGCGACCCGCGGCAGCACGGCGATCCGCGGCACGCCCGAGAGCCGCTCGACCGCGGCCATCGTGTCCTCCTCGCGCGCGGTCCCCTCACACCCGTTCCAGAGGATCCCGGCGAGCGCGAGGCGCTTGGCGCGCGCGTGCTCGAGGGTGACGAGGGTCTCGTGGATCGCCCCGAGCCGCGTGCGGGCGACGAGCACCACGGGTGCGCCGATCGCGGCGGCGAGATCCGAGACGAGGAACCCTCCCTCGGTGAGCGGCACGGCGAGCCCGCCGCACCCCTCGATGACGAGCGGGCCCAGGGCCGCCCGGCGCCGCGCCTCGGCGGCGAGCGCCGCGGGATCGACGGTGCGCCCCTCCAGCCGGGCCGCGTAGTGCGGGGACGCGGGCTCCGCGAACCAGACGCCCGCCATCGTGCGCGGGTCCTCCGGGAGCCCCGCCGCGGCGGCCACGAGATCGGGATCGCTCGCGCCGTCGCCGGGTGCACCCCCGGTGAGGATCGGCTTGAAGTAGCGCGCCGGGATCCCGGCGCGGCGGAGGGCGACGAGGAGCACGGCCGAGACGAACGTCTTGCCGACCTCGGTCTGGGTGCCGGCGACGAAGACGGCTGCGGCGGAGCCTGAATGGGTCGTATCTGCGGGCACTTGGGTCTCGCACGGCATTGTAAACCAGGCTACGGCGCAGCGGTTGACGAAACCGACGCGAATGGTAGGGTGCCGCGCCATGCACGACCACTCGACCCGTCCCGTGCCGCCCGGCATGGAGCCGATCTCGGTAGACGAGGCCCGGCGGCTCATCCACCACACGAGCGGCGCCGAGCTGGAGGCCCTGCTCGATCGGGCCGAGGCGGTCCGGCGGGCCGTGCACGGCGAGGACGTCTCGCTGTGCGCGATCACCAACGCGAAGAGCGGCAACTGCGCCGAGGACTGCTCGTTCTGCTCACAGTCCGTCCGGTTCGAGCAGGCGGACGCGCCGGTCTACCCGCTCATCGCGCCGGAGGAGATGGCCGCGCAGGCGCGGAAGGCCGAGCAGGCCGGCGCCCGCGAGTTCTCGATCGTCGCGAGCGGGACGCGGATGTCGCGCGAGAGCGAGCTCCGGCGCGTCGAGGAGGGGGTGCGGAGGATCCGCGCCGAGACGGCGGTGGAGCCCTGCGCCTCGCTCGGCCTCATGCGCGAGCCCGAGCTCGCCCGGCTGAAGGCCGCCGGGCTCATGCACTACCACCACAACCTCGAGTCGGCGCGGTCGTTCTTCCCCCAGGTCTGCACGACGCACACCTACGACGAGCAGCTCGAGACCATCCGCGCCGCGAAGCGCCTCGGCCTCCAGCTCTGCTCCGGCGGCATCCTCGGGATGGGCGAGACGCCGGAGCAGCGCGTCGAGCTCGCCGAGACCATCCGCGAGCTCGGCGTCCACTGCGTCCCGATCAACTTCCTCAACCCCCGCCCCGGCACGCCGATGGCCCACGTGAAGGCGATCACCGCCGAGGAGTGCCTCGCCGCGGTGGCGGTCTTCCGGCTCATGATGCCGGCGGCGCACCTCTTCGTGATGGGCGGCCGCGAGCTCAACCTCGGGGACAAGCAGCACCTCATCTTCCGCGCCGGGGCGAACGGCACGATGGTCGGCAACTACCTCACGAGCGCGGGCCGCTCCCCCGAGCTCACCGTGAACATGGTCGAAGCCCAGGGCCTCCGGCTCCGGCCGCCCGACACCGATCGCCCCTGGGCGTTCGAGGGCACGGCGCCCGCCGAGGCCACCTGGAACGAGCGCGCCGACGAGCGGCGCCGGCGGAGCCTGCCCATCGTGAGCGGCCCCGTGTCACGGGCGCCGTGACCCCCTCGAATCCGATCTTCGAGCGGAGGTCCAGCTTCACCGGACCGGAGCGAGGTGGGGGGTCTGGGGGGGCAGCCCCTGGCCCCCTCAGCTATGTAGAAACCTGGACCGCCACGCCCGCCGGCCTCGAGGAGGCGGATCTCTTCGCCCTCCTCGACCACCGCCCCTTCGCCTTCCTCCACGGGCGCGGCCGGTTCCTGGTGCTCGCCCAGGGCGCGCTCGCCACCTTCGGCGCCCTCCCCCTCCCCCCGCTGCGGTTCGAGCGGAGCGGCCCCGTCCCGCCGATCCAGCCCGACCTCCTCGGGTTCGCGAGCTACGGGTTCGGCCACGCGCTCCTCCCGCGCCTCGGCCCGCCCCGGCCGCCGCCCTTCCCCGTCCCCGACCTCCGGCTCACGCTCCACCGCGAGATCCGGGTCTACGATCGCGCCACGGGGCTCCTCCACGTCGGCCTGCGGACCGGGCCAGACGCCGGCGACGACCGGCCGAACCTCCTCACCCGAGGCGCCTTCGCCGCGGCGCGGCGCCCCGACGAGGAGACGCCGGCGGCGTACGCCGGGAAGGTGGAGCACCTCCGCGCGGCGATCGCCGCGGGCGACGTCTACCAGGTGAACCTCGCGCGGCTCGAGCGCTGGTCGTTCACGGGCGACCTGCGGACCCTCGCGCGCCGCCTCGTGGCGCTCGACCCGGCGCCGTTCGGGGCGCTCCTCGCGGATGCCGAGTGCACCATCGTCTCCGCCAGCCCGGAGCGGTTCCTGCGCGTGGACGCCGGCTGGCTCGAGGCCCGCCCGATCAAGGGCACCGCGCCGCGCCGCGAGGATCCGGCGGCGGACGCGCGCGAGGCGCAGGCGCTGCGCGCGAGCGCGAAGGACCGGGCGGAGCTCACCATGATCGTCGACCTGCTCCGGAACGACCTCGGCCGCCTCGCGCCGCTCGGGGAGGTCGCGGTCGATCCCTTCCCGGAGCTCGAGAGCTACGCGAGCGTCCACCACCTCGTCGCGACGGTGCGCGCGCGGGTGCCGCCGGGGCTCACGCTCGAGGCGCTCCTGCGCGCGACCTTCCCCGGCGGCTCGGTCACCGGCTGCCCGAAGCTCGCGGCCATGGCGCTCCTCCACGCGCTCGAGCCCCACGGCCGCGGCCCGTACTGCGGCGCGCTCGGCTGGCTCCGCCACGACCTCGGGCAGCTCGACCTCGCCCTCCCGATCCGGACCGCGTTCGCGGTCCCGGGCGAGCTCGCCTTCGGGGTGGGCGGCGCCGTGACCTGGGACTCCGACCCCGCGGCGGAGTATCAGGAGACCGTGCACAAGGCGAGGTCCCTCACGCGATGCTTGTCCTGACCCTCGACCCCGCCGCGTGGAGCGTGGACCTCGTCCGCTCCGACGCCCGCCATGGCTACGGCCTGTTCGAGACCGTCCGCGTGCAGGACGGCGCCGCCCGCTGGCTCCCGCTCCACCTCGAGCGCCTCGCCGCGGGCTGCGCCTTCCTCGGGCTCGCGCCGCCGCCCGGG
>JAEYOU010000362.1 GCA_023411405.1 Pseudomonadota bacterium
AGGATCTCGTACTGCTGCTGCGTGAACGCCGGCCCCGCCTCGTTCTCGTAGTAGAACGCCGACCCCGGCAACAGGTGGTGCGCCTCCCACGTGTACGGGTACCTCTGCTTGGCCTTGACCCCGGTCGTGAGGTGCCTCGCGCCCGGGTCGAAGTTCTGCGGCGCTCCCGGATCCGGGAACCGCGCGTTCAGCTCGCCGAACTCCTCCTTCACGTACTCTTCGTCCACCTGCTGGTACACGCCGCGGCCGTTCTGCGCGCGGAGGTAGACCGAACCTCGCTCGGCGTACCTGTACCCCTTCGCCAGCACCGCCACCGACGGGAGGCTTCCGTCCGCGTGGGGCGCCTTCTGGTCCTTCTCCTTCGCGCCGCTCTCGAGATCCGGCGGCGGCGCCGACGGTGCGAACTTCTCCTTCGCGACTCGCTGGAACCACTCCTTGCGCCGCTGCGCGGCGGGAGTGTTCATCTCGTTCGGCGTCAAGCCCATCGCTTCCCTCCTCCCTTCGCGTTCCCGGCCTCCACCCGCACCGCCGCCCGCGCGCCTCCATCTTCGCTCGACAGCACCAGCACCGGTCCCGCGCCGGCGTACCCGCGCTCGAGGCCTCGGACGGCGAGCGCGGCGCCCAGCGCGCCCGACGCGGCGCCGGTGTTCCCGAACGACATCGCCGGGGTCCAGGTCGGCGTCTCTGCCAGCGCCTCGCCCTTCGACATCAGGAGCACCCGCGCGCACCCCAGCTCGCGCGCCCGGTGCGTCTCGCCGTCCTCGTCCGTGATCCACAGCCCGGGCGCCGGAGCGCCGGAGGCCCGCACGACGCAGTCTGCAAGAGCGCGCCCGTCCGCCACCCGGTCCGTGCCGAACGCCACGGGCTCGCGGGCCGTCGCGATCGGGCCGAGCCTCGCGCCGCCCCCGCGGTCGGGCTCGACCAGGAACGCCGCCGCGGCTTCACCCGGCGCGAAGCCGGTGGGAACCTCGCCCGTCTTCACCCGCTCCTCGCCCATGAACCGCTCGAGGGCCTCGGGCGAGGCCAGGCTGTCGACGGCGCAGACGAGCGCGGCCCGGGCTCTCCTCGCGGCGAGCGCCGCCTCTGCGGCCGTGAGCGCCGCCGCGAACGCCGCGTGCTCGCCGGAGACCACCTGAACCGGGCCGCGCGGGATCGAGAGGCCCGCGACGGGTCCGGCCAGCGAGACGATGCGCTCGGCGAGCGTGCGCGCGCGCTCCGGGTCGGGGAACTCGTCGTGCTCGGGGAAGAGCTCGAGACCGACCCCACGCGCCCCGGGGTCGGGGAGCGCGAGGACGACGAGCGTGTCGGGCTCGAGCGCACCCAGGTCGGCCCGCGCCCGCAGATCGACGAGCGCCTCGGCGAGGAGCGCCACGAGCCGCCCCGCGCCCGAGAAGCCGAACGTCGCCGAGAGGAGCCCGTGCGCGTGCACCGGCTCCGGGGCCTCGTCGCCCGGGGACATCACCTCGACGTCCGGGGCCGGCGCGGGGCGCGCGAGGCCCGCGCGGCAGGCGGCGCTCGCCTGGACCCAGCCGCCGAGGGACGTGGCGAGCCCGATGGCCTTCACCGAGAGCGCCACGTCAGTTGATCTCCACCTTCCCGCCCCGGATCTTCTGCACCGCGTCCGCCTGCGTGACGACGTTCACCCCGCGCAGGACCACCTTCCCGTCCGCGCGCAGCGTGAGCGAGGCCTTCCCGCAGCGGAGCACGACCTCCTCGCGCCCCTCCAGCTCCACCCGCCTCCCGTCCACGCGCGCCACCTTCTGCGCCGCGGGGAGCGGACCCGCGAGCACGGCGTCGATCATCGGCGTCGCGGACCGGAGCACCGCGACCAGCACGGGCCGCGCGGGGGCGCCGCCCTCGAAGAGGAGCAGCGCGTCCTGCTTCTCGCGGGCGGCCCGCTCGAGCGCGGCCTCGTCGATCGCGGCCGACACGCGGCAGGCGAGCGGCCCGCGGCGGTTGCCCTCGAAGTCCACGCGGACCTCGCCGCGCGCGCAGGCGACCACGCGGCCGACCCGCGGCCCTTCGATCGGCGCGGCCGGCTCGAGCGCGACGACCTCGGCCTTCTTCCCGCGGGCGCGCACGCTACAGGTCCTTCTTGCAGACGAGGCACTTCGACTTCGCGGCCCGCTTGCCGAGCGCGATCACCGGCCCCTGCAGCACCGGGAACGGCGGCGTGTTCTTCTTGTTGTGCAGCATGAGGTCGAAGGAGCGCGGCGTCCCCTTCCCCTCGATCTTCACGTCGAACGAGCAGTTCACGAACTCGGCCTTGTTCCGGCTCGTGTTCGAGAGGATCCCGCCCACCCGACCCGGCTCGTCGCCCATCGACTTCTTGAAGGTCGAGGTCTTCACGCAGATGGGCTTCCCCTCGGCCTTCACCTTCTTCGAGCCCTTGTCGGTGTCCTTGGAGCGCGCGATGTTCGGGTAGGGGATCGGGACCGGGCCGCCCGGGCTCGGCGTCTTGCACACGTCGGGGAACGCGATCGTCGTCCCGTTCGTGTCCTTGTTCACGATCCGCAGCTTGTTGGCGCCGACCGACGTTCCCATGTCCCCTCCCCGGAGGATCCCCAGTCTACGCCGCCCCGGCTGCCGCTGGCGACTGCTCCGCGCTCCTCCCGACCTCGATCGTCCGCACCTCGGTCGGCTCCCGCCGCAGCACGAGCTCGCCCCGCCAGTACAGGAAGACCTTCCGCGCGTCCGTGTCGATGACCACGGTGTCGAGCCGCGTCGCCACGATCGCGTCCTTTCCGCCCAGGACCGCGACCCGCACGCGCGGCGCCTCCACCCCCGGCAGCCGGAACGCGTACCCGCCCGCCGCCGCCACGCCGCTCGCCAGCACCTGCTCGTCCCCACGCAGGTAGCCGGCGGCCACGAGCCCGGGCGACGCCGCGCAGAGGAACCGCCGGTCGAAGTCCTTCGGCAGCCGCGGCGCGCGCTCCTCCTGCCAGCGCGCGTCGTAGGTCCCCGCGTACTTCACCCGCGGCTCCCAGTTCGGAGAGGTGAACCCGAACCCGGCGGGCGGCGGGCGATCGCCCCAGCCGCGGAACGGCCGGGCGGGATCCTCGAGGTTCGGGCACGGGAGGCCGTCCTCGTAGCCGTCGCTGCTCGCGCGGTAGCCGACGCCGACCGGATTGCGGGGCTCGAAGGTGTGCTTGCGCTCGTCGGGGTGCGAGCGATCCCAGCCGCCGAAGGCGCGCTCCCACCGGAGCGGGATGGCCTCGAACGCCGCGGGCCGGGACATGCCCACGCCGCCGACGGAGCGGAAGAAGACGCGATCGCCGAGCACGCGGACGCCCTTCCGCAGCGGCCCGACCTGGAGCGCCACCAGGAGCTCGGTCGTGCCGGACCGCGGGGCGACGGCGCTCCCGACCAGGACGACGTCGGTCGCGGGCTTGGGGAGCGTCCCCTCCGGCTCGTACCGCCAGCTCGCCACCTCGGGATCGCCGTTGGGCACTCCCTCGAAGAGGGGCGGCTGCTGCTCCTCTGCGACGGTGAGGCCGGTGGCGCCGATGTCGTAGGTCGCCTTGACGAGCGGCACCAGCAACGGCCGGCCCTCCTCGTCGGCGACGAAGACCGGCTCGAACGCGAACGGCGTCGCGTTCTCGACCGCGGGGTGTCCCATGCGCGGCGATCCTACCAGATCCGCCGGCGGGTCCTTGGCCCGGGGCCGGCTTCCGCCGAGAATGGTGCCCGGCCATGGCCCTCGACGACGACTCCCCCGGCCCGGAGACCCGGAGCCGCGCCCCGCGCGCGGTCCTCGCGCACGCCGTCTCGGGGCGCGCCCGCGCGCCGGAGATGCGCTTCACGCGCGCGTTCACGATCGGCTCCTCGACCGAGGCCGACTTCCAGCTTCTCGATCCCGGCGTCGCGCCGTCGCACGCCGAGGTCCTGCCGGACGGCATCCTCTGGTGGATCCGGGATCTCTCCTCGACCGGCACGATGGTGAACGGCGCCCGCGCCTCGATGGTCCCGCTCCGGGACGGCGCGGAGGTGGAGCTCGGACCCGGCGGGCCACGCCTGCGGCTCGAGCTCGTCGCCATCGAGCGGCCGCAGCCCCTCGGCCCCGGCGGCGACACGCAGGCGGTGTCCCGGCCCGCCGGCTCCGCCCCGCAGTCCGCGCC
>JAEYOU010000424.1 GCA_023411405.1 Pseudomonadota bacterium
CCTCATGGCTGCCCTCCGGGCGGCGGCGCGCCGTCGGCGGGCGCAGGGCCGACGCGCGCGCCGGAGGCGACGAGCCGCATGGCCTCCGCGATGGGGATGTGGACGACGCCCGCCTGCCGATCCACCCACCCGTACGACTCGAGCCGCTCGCGCTGCCGGACCTTGGCGCGCTCGCCGCGGACGGCCTGCGCGAACGGCTGCTGCTCGACCATGCCGATCTTGGAGAGCCCGATCTCCGGCGGGATGGTGACGGGCCCGTGCGCCTCCATCCGCGCCCCGAGGTAGGCGACCGCCGCCCACGAGCCCAGGAAGAACACCAGGAGCGCGCCCACGCCGACCAGGATGATCTTGAGCGCGGGGACGTGGTCCTCTTCGGACCGGACGCCGTGGTCATGCCCGTGGAGATCGCGGTTCGATACGTCGCTCATGACGGCAGGTACCTCAGCGACTCGGCGATGTAGGGGTCGCGCGCGGGGACGGCGAGCGTCCCGCGCATCCGGGCGACGGCGAACGCGACGGCGACGCCGCCCACGCCCACGAAGGCGGAGAGATCCCAGAGGCTGAACCGCGGGCCGCCGTCGTCGAGGTGGGGCATCACCAGCCAGTAGAGGTCGAGCCAGTGCAGCACGAGCTGCCAGCCGGCCACGAAGGCGAGCCGCCGCGGGTCGCGCTTCAGGTCGCGCGAGAGGAGGAGGAGGAACGGGACGAGGAAGTGGAGCCCGGCCAGGATCGCGCCCACGACGCCCCACCCGCCGTCGATGCGGAGGATGTACCAGGGCACCTCCTCCGGCAGGTTGGCGATCCAGATGAGCAGGAACTGGGAGAACGCGATGTAGGCCCAGAACGCGGTGAAGGCGAGCAGGAACTTCCCGAGCGAGTGGAAGTGCTCGAGGTTCAGGTGCGCGCCGAACTGGGTCGGGTCGCGCCGCGTGAGGACTCCGGCGACGATGATGACCGCGAAGGTGGCGAGGAAGCTCCCCGCGAACCAGTAGACGCCGAAGATGGTGGAGAAGAACCGCACGTCGATCGACATGATCCAGTCGAACGCGGCGAACGAGAGCGTGAGCGCGAGGAGCGGGAGGGAGCCCGCGCCGAGCCGGCGCTGCCACCGCGTGAGCGTCAGCCCGCCGCCGGCGTCCTGCCGGAGCGACCAGCGGCGGAGGAGCTCGGCGACCACCATCCACGAGAGGAAGTAGAAGACCGCCCGGCCCACGAAGAACGGCAGGTTGAGCCAGGCGTGCTTGTGCTCGACGAGGTGCCGGAGCTCGCCCTCGAACGCCTCGGGCCCGGCGCTCCACGGGAAGACGTGGCGCGCGCCCAGGACGAGCGGGACGAAGAGCACGACGAACAGCGGCAGGGCCGCCGGCACGTGCTCGACGAACCGCCGGATCACCACGGACCAGCGCGCGTTGGACGCGTGGAACGCACCGAGGAGGATGAGCGCGCCGAGGGCGATCCCCAGCCAGTAGACGAACGCGACCAGGTACGCGTAGAGCGCGCGCCGCGTGTCGAACGCCGCGGCGCCGACCGCGGTGACCGCGAGCCCGACCGCGCCGACGACGGCGGCCTGGAGGACGAGGCGGCGCCCGCCCGTGAAGGGAGCCGGAGCCACCGTCATGGCGTCTTCTCCTTGGTCTGCTGTTCCAGGCGCTGGCGCGCCTCGCCCGGGAGCGAGTCCACCCGGGCGTCCTGGCTGAGCTGGAGGGCGCGCACGTACGCCACGACCGCCCAGCGGTCCTCGACCGCGAGCTCCTGGGCGTACGAGGGCATGAGGCCGAACCCCTCGTTGATGACCTGGTACAGGTAGCCGTCGGTCCGATCCCGGTACAGGTGGAGCGACGGCGGCCGCCGCAGCGACATGCTCATCGCGACCTGACTGTCCCCGTCGCCCAGCAGGCCATGGCAGACGGCGCAGTGCACGTCGTACTTCTTCCGTCCGCGCTCGAGCAGCGCCGCGTCGACCCGCACCGGCGTGACGGCGAGCGCCTTGCCGTCCGGCCCGCGGCCGGTCGCGACGGCGGGCTCGACCTGGGAGCGGAACGGGACCGTCCCGGCAGGCGGAGCGCGCATCGCGAGCCCGTCCGGGAAGAACTCGCTCGCCTCGTACGCCTCGTACTTGGGCTGCTGCTGCATCGGATCGAGCGCGGGGCAGCCGGCGAGCCCGGCCAGGGCGGCGGCGAGCGCCGCGGGGCGGAGGAGCGGTCGCAGAGCGGGCAGGCTCACGGCCCCACCTCCTCGGCGACCACCGACACCTGCCGCGCTCCGAGCTTGCGGAGCGACTCCGCCACCGCGTCGGTCTCGGCCGCGGGGACGTCGGCCGAGAGCCACATGCCGTCGATGGTCGCGGAGCGGAACGCCTCGACCTCGAAGACCGGGTGGTGGACGCGGGGGAACCGGAAGTACGCGAAGAGCAGGCCGAAGAAGATGCCGAAGGCCGCGAAGAGGACGCCGAGCTCGAAGGTGACCGGGATGAACGCCGGCGGGCTGTGCGGCGGCCGGTTCCCGACGTTGTAGCCCCAGCTGTACGCGTTCACGAACCACTGGAGCCCGTAGCCGGCGATCGCGCCGGTGAGGCCGGCGACCAGCGCGACCCGGGGGACCGACGAGCGGGGGAGCCCGAGCGCCTCCTCGGCGCCGTGGACCGGGTACGGTGTGTGGAGGTCGAGGCCCGAGCGCCCCTCCGCCCGCAGCGCGCGCGCGGCGGCGAGGAGGGCGCGGTCGTCCGCGAACTCGCCCAGCACGGTGCTCACGGGTGGCCTCCCTGCCCGCTCGCGCGGGCGCGGTGGTGGTCCTCGTGGTCGAGCTCGCGCCGGAGCTCCTTGACCTCGGAGATCGGGATCGCGGGGACGAACTTCAGGAAGAGCATGAAGAGGAACCCGAACGTCGCCATCGAGCCGAAGAGCGTCCCCCAGTCCACCCAGGTCGGGCTGTACATCGACCAGGACGCGGGGAGGAAGTCGCGGTGGAGCGAGATGGCGATGATGACGAACCGCTCCGCCCACATGCCGAAGTTGACGAGCACCGCGATGACGAAGAGCGCGAGCACGTTGTTGCGCACCTTCGGGAACCAGAGCGCCTGCGGGACGACCACGTTGCAGAAGATCTGCATGGCGTAGACGAGCTGGTACGGACCGGTGACACGGTTCGCGAACGCGAACCACTCGTACTGGCTGCCCGAGTACCAGGCGATGAACCACTCCATCGCGTAGCCGTACGACACCATGAGGCCCGTCGCGAGGGTCACCTTGGCCATGTTGTCGAGGTGCCGCTGGGTGACGACGTGCTCGAACCCGAACACCTTGCGCGCCGGGATCATGAGCGTCAGCACCATGGCGAAGCCGCTGAAGATGGCGCCGGCGACGAAGTAGGGCGGGAAGATCGTCGTGTGCCACCCCGGGAGGTTCCCGATGGCGAAGTCGAAGGAGACGATCGTGTGCACCGAGAGGACGAGCGGCGTCGACAGGCCGGCGAGGAGCAGGTAGCCGATCCGCCAGTGCTGCCAGTGGCGGGCCGAGCCGCGCCACCCGAAGGAGAAGATGCCGTAGACCACCCGCTTCGCGCGGCTCGTCGCGGCGTCGCGCGCGGTGGCCAGGTCGGGGATGAGCCCGAGGTACCAGAAGAGCACCGAGACGGTCGCGTAGGTGGAGATCGCGAACACGTCCCAGGGGAGCGCGCTCTTGAAGTTGGGCCACATCTGCGTGGTCGACGGGTACGGGATGAGCCACCAGAACAGCCAGGGCCGCCCGAGGTGGATGATCGGGTACATGCCGGCCATCGCCACCGCGAAGAGCGTCATCGCCTCGGCGAACCGGTTGATCGACGTGCGCCACTTCTGCTGGAAGAGGAGGAGGATGGCGCTGATGAGGGTTCCGGCGTGGCCGATGCCGATCCACCAGACGAAGTTGGTGATGTCGTAGGCCCAGCCGACGGGGATGTTGTTCCCCCAGACGCCGATCCCCTCGAACATCACCTTGTACAGGCAGACGAGCCAGAGCCCCACGCCGAGCGCGAGGACGCCCATCATCGTCAGCCAGCCCTTGCCCGGCGGCGTGTGGATGGGCCGGAGCAGGCTCTCCGTCAGGGCGCGGTCGTCGGGGCGCCCCACGAGCACCGGGGCGGACTCCAGCGCATCGGCAACCGGGAGTTTGTCGGGGGCGGTGCTCATCCTGCCAGCTCGGGGTTGGGGTTGCGGAGCTGCACGAGGTAGGCGGTGCGCGGCCGCGTGCCGAGCTCGTGCAGGAGGTCGAAGCGCCGCTCGTCGCGGTGCCGCCGGGAGACGGTGGACGCGGGATCGTTCAGGTTCCCGAAGACGATCGCCTGGGTCGGGCAGGCCTGCTGGCAGGCGGACCGGACCTCGTCGCCGCCGATCTTCCCGCCCTGCGCCCCGTGGACGTTCCGGGCCCGCTCGATCCGCTGCACGCAGTAGGTGCACTTCTCCATGACGCCCCGGGCGCGGACGGTGACGTCCGGGTTGTGGAGCATCTTGAGGGTCGGCGTCGAGCGATCGTGGAAGTCGAACCAGTTGAAGCGGCGGACCTTGTACGGGCAGTTGTTCGAGCAGTACCGGGTCCCGACGCACCGGTTGTAGACCATCTGGTTGAGCCCTTCCTCCGAGTGCACGGTGGCGTTCACCGGGCACACGTACTCGCAGGGCGCGGTCTCGCAGTGGACGCAGCCGAGGGGCTGCGAGACGGACGACGGCTCCTCGAGGCTGCCCTCGAAGTACCGGTCCACGCGGAGCCAGTGCATCTCGCGGCTCTTCGCGACCTGGGCCTTCCCGACCGTCGGGATGTTGTTCTCGGCCTGGCACGCCAGCGTGCACGCGCCGCAGCCGATGCAGCGCGACAGGTCGATGCTCATGCCCCAGGAGTAGTCCTGCTTGGAGTAGTCCACGGGCTCGTGGATCGTCGCCGGGATCCCGCGGTGGTGCTCGATGTCGCGCTTCTTCTCCTCGAGCTCCGCCGCGGCGTAGGCCGGCGCGACGTACCGGCCCTCCATGTCGAAGTGCTCCTGGGTGGTGACGAGCGCGACCTTCTCGCCGGTCCTGCGGAGCTCGCCGCCGCCGGCGAACCACGGGCTCGCGGCGCTGCGCAGCGCGTACGCGTCGAAGCCGGCGCCCTTCCCGACCGGACCCGCGACCTTCTGGCCGTAGCCGAGCGCGAGTGTCACCGCGTCGTCGGCGTGGCCGGGGACGACGAGCACGCCGCCCCGGACCGACCGGCCGTTCACGGAGACCTGCACCTCGTCCTTGCTCGCGAGCCCGAGGCGCTCCGCCGTCGCCGGCGAGACCTGCACGGCGTTGTCCCAGGTGAGCTTCGTCACCGGGTCCGGGAGCTCCTGGAGCCACGCGTTCTCGAGCTGCCGGCCGTCGCGGACCTTGTAGTCGAGCGCGAAGTTGACCTCGAGGCCGCCGGCCGGCGCGCGGACGTCCCGGAGCGCGGCGGCGACGCGGGCGGCGTCGAGCGCGGGCGTCTCGTCGGGGAACGCGGTCCCGGCGACGACGCCCGCCGCCAGCCAGCCGTCCCAGCGGACGTCGAACCCGGCGTCGCCGCTCCGGGCGCGCCAGCCGTCGCGCACCAGGGCGTGTCCGCCGCGGTCGCCGGCGTCCACGAAGGCGGCGAGGAGCTCCACCTCCGAGATCGTCTCGCGCAGCGGCGCGAT